>PBWI01000014.1 GCA_002728195.1 Chloroflexota bacterium | reverse complement strand
AATTTTTTGCTGGGCTGCATGGAATTTGGTTTAGGAAGTGTAATAACAACTCTACATAAAAGATACGAGAAAGAGGTGAAACAACTGCTGGGGATACCTAAAAATACTGAAACCGCTGCTTTATTACCCGTTGGATATCTGGATGACAAGGCAAAGTACGGACCAACAAAAAGATCCCCGGTAAATCAAATTACCTATGAGGACAATTGGGGTATCCCTTTTAATTAAAAATAAAAATGCAAGAAAACAGGAGTAAAAATAATGGCGTACGAATTTATAAACTATGAAAAGAAGGGTAGGATCGCATACATAACCATTAATCGTCCTGAAAGGCTTAATGCTCTTCATCCTCCTGCCAACTTNGAGATGAAAGAAGCATTTACCGCCTTTGAAAATGATAAAGATGCCTGGGTTGCTATCGTTACAGGGACGGGTGACCGAGCATTTTGCGCAGGTAATGACTTGAGATACACAGCAGAAAATTGGGGCGAACGTGAAAAAGAGGCAGCAACAGGGGCGCGAACAAGAGCAGCCTTCGGAGGCATTACAACCGACATGGATTTCAAATGCTGGAAACCTATAATCGCTGCTGTAAATGGATATGCCCTTGGGGGTGGTTTAGAACTTGCCATGGCCTGTGACATTATTGTAATTGCTGACCATGCTGAAGTAGGTCTTCCAGAGCCGCGGGTTGGATTAATTGCTGGCGCAGGAGGCGTTCATAGATTGCCTAGACACGTNCCTTTAAAAAGAGCAATGGGGATGATGCTTACCGCAAGACGAATCAGTGCCCAAGANGCCTATGATTTGGGATTGGTAAATGAAATAGTTCCTTTATCTGAAGTTTTGACTACAGCAGAAAAATGGGCAAACGAAATTTTAGAAGCAGCCCCACTTTCTGTGCGAGCTTCAAAACAAATGGCCTACGAAGGTCTTGATTGGCCACTTTCTAACGCATTGCAAAGAAAGTATTCNGAAGAAAACAAATTCCTTGGNTCAGCAGACATGAGAGAAGGACCTCTGGCATTTTCAGAAAAGAGAAAACCAAATTGGATCGGAGCTTAAAAACCCTAGCAATAATGCATTAATTATAGGAACTAGCACTTAAACTATGACAACAGAAACCAGACTAATTCTTCCTGAGCACGTTACCCCTACCAACTACGTGGTCAAACTCGCACCAAATTTCGACACCTTCACCTTTGACGGTGAAGTCGTTATAAAAGCTGAAGTTAATCAACCTACAAATTTTATAGTATTGAATTCAGCTGAACTAGAGATACAAAATGTTTCCGTGGACGCGGGAGATATCAAACTCGACATAGCTGACGTTTCAATTAACCCTGATAATGAAACCATTTCCATAGAATTGTCTAAANCATTGGAACCGGGAACATCTGATGTACAAGTTCAGATTTCATTCATAGGATCGTTGAATGACCGTCTTCTTGGTTTTTACANAAGCCNATATACAGATATGAATGGTGATGAAAAATTCCTAGCTGCTACTCAATTTGAATCTACAGATGCCAGAAGAGCTTTCCCTTGCTGGGATGAACCTTCACAAAAAGCTACTTTTGATGTCACTTTAGACATACCAAATGAAATGGTTGCCGTGTCAAACATGCCAATCGTTGGCGATATAAAAAGCTCACCTGGACGTAAGACAATAACGTTTGATACCACTCCTATAATGTCGACTTATTTACTCGCCTTCATTGTCGGTGAATTAAGCTGCATTGAACAATCGACTAAAAGCGGCACTTTAATGCGAGTCTGGACCACTGCCGGGAAGCAGGAGCAAGGTAGATTTGCTTTACAGACCTCAGTAGACCTTCTTAATTACTACAACGATTACTTTGGAATCCCATTTCCCCTGCCCAAATTAGATCATTTAGCTATTCCAGATTTTGCAGCGGGAGCAATGGAAAACTGGGGAGCAATAACATACAGGGAAGTTGCACTATTAGTTGACCCGGAAAATAGTTCAGCCGGCACCAGACAGATAGTAGCTGCAATAATATCCCACGAAATGGCTCATATGTGGTTTGGAGACCTTGTCACAATGAACTGGTGGAATGATTTGTGGCTTAATGAGAGTTTCGCGTCATGGATGGGNGATAAGGCGGTGGATGCCATACACCCTGAATGGGATATGTGGACACAGTTCTTAACGGCAGATACTGCTAGCGCCTTTTCCTTAGATGGGTTATCAAATTCCCATCCAATCGAGCAAGAGGTAAATAATCCTGCAGAAATTGGACAATTGTTTGACGCCATCAGCTATAGCAAGGGCGGGTCTATATTACGAATGCTGGAAGATTTCATCGGACCATCAGATTTCCAAAAGGGAATTAAAGCATACCTTAGTGATCATTCTTACGGAAATGCCGAGACTCAAGATTTATGGAATGCACTTGAGCTATCATCTGGAAAACCGGTAGGAAAAGTAATGGATTCATGGGTCAAGCAAACAGGTTTTCCTATTATTACCTTGGATACCAACAATTCATCCCGCATAGATTTATCACAAGCAAGGTTTCTTTACGAACACATAGAAGGTCAGTCTGAACATGTAGATGAAACCTCTTGGTATGTACCAATAAAAATTAGCAGTAGTGACGGTGATGACATCGCAACCNCTTTAATGGNGTCGAGAGACTTAAGCATTAATTTAAATACCCCCACAGGCTCTGAGACTTCCTGGCTTAAATTGAATCCTGATCAAACAGGTTTCTATAGAACAAAATACGGACAATCTGAATTAGCAAATTTAAAAAATGCTATAGCGGAAAACCAGCTCAGTGCTAGAGACCGATTAGGATTACAAGGTGACTATTACGCCTTAGTCCGAGCTGGATACACTTCAGTTGACAATTTTCTTGATCTCGCAATGGCCTACAAAAATGAATCTGACGCATCTGTACTATCGGATCTAGCTACTGGTTTAAGGGGAATAGAAAACCTAATTTCTGAATTAGCATTCCTCAGTAGTTACCAATCATTTTGCAGAGAGATATTTGCTGGTATCAGTAAAAAGGTTGGATGGGAGAAAAAGGCAGGTGAAGGCCACCTCGATGCTCTACTACGAAGCACNTCTCTTGGAAATTCTGGTCACTATGGAGATAGGTCCGTGCTGGATGAGGCAATTTCTAAATTTAATGACCATGTGAAAGAAAAACAAACTATCCACCCAGACGTGCGTACTGTAGTTTTCAATCTAGCAGCCCAACAAGGAGATAGATCTGTATACGATCAGATGTGGGCTCTTGAAAAATCTACTGACCTACAAGAAGAAAAAGTCCGTCTTCATTCAGCGCTGTCCAATTTTGGAAATGAAGACTTGCTAAACGAAACTTTAATCAAATCCCTTAGTGAAGAAATACGAGTTCAAGATTCCATTAGAGTAATAGTAACTGTAGCTAGTTCTGCTTTAGGAAGGTCATTAGCATGGGATTTTATAAGAAATAATTGGGAAGAAATTGATCGAAGATATGGTGATGGAGGATTTGCTTTAATGCGGCTGGTATCAATAGTATCTGGCTTCACTACCTCTGAACGATTACAAGAAGTCGAAACATTCTTTGAAGAAAATCCTACTCCTGCAGCAGAGAGAACAATACGTCAGGCTAAGGAACGGATACGCCTAAACAAAGCGTGGTTAGAAAGATATTCTGATCAGATCGAAAAGTTCTTAAGATGAAATACTAACTTGGTGAATATATTTCTTTAGTAAGTCTTGATCTCTGCATTTCCACATAGGATTTGATTGAGTAATCTTGGTTAAAATCATTCAAAATCTTTTTNGCTGGTAAATCTTNTCTACATANAAGATCCACTATGGTACCAGCGAGGNCCTTAGCGGGGTTCACTACCCCTTGAATGTAATCATGCACCAAGTAATCAATTCCATGCCCAGTACCACTAGCAACTCCGGTGTAAGGATGAATTACCGGCATTATCTGACTTAAATCTCCCATATCAGTACTCCCACCAGAATTGTGGTGCGCAGGCTTTTGTACTACGTTATTTTCCCCTACCAACGATGCAGCATTATCAATAAAAATATCCGACATATACGAATTATTCTTTATCGGTAAATATCCTGGTAATGTAATTATTTCTACCTCACATCCTATGGCGAGTGCACCTGCCTTTAAACATCGGTCCATTTTCAAATTTGCGTCTGCAATTGCCTCAGTCGTGCCGCCTCTTACTCTCCCTTCATATTTGACTTCAGCTGGAATTGAGCTTACTGAAACACCCCCTCTCGTCATGATGCCATGAAGTCTTATGGTGTCCTCATTCTTAAGTGTTTCTCTTTGTGTGTTCAAGGCATTCAAGGCTACCATGGATGCCTGAAGTGCATTGATTCCTTCATGAGGGGAACCTCCGGCATGAGAAGCCTTACCTAAGAATCGAATGTACTTCACAACATGACCATTGCTAGTACCTCCAATGGAAAATTTCCCTTCTTCTGTTTTTGATGTGTGCGCCATTACAGCAAGATCAACATCATCAAAAGCACCTAACTTCAAAAACTCTTGTTTCCCNGACATAAATTCGATTTGTCCTTGCTGATGCAGACCGTATCTAAACTCGACGTCAATGAATTCTTCAGCAGGTAGAGCCATGAAAGCCAATTTTCCGGGAATCCTGGAATCTTTCGATATTTCTTTAAAAGCAGCGGCGACTCCCAGCATCATGCCTATCTGGCAATGGTGTCCACAAGCATGCGCAGCGTCTGTTTCAGGATTGGCATGAGCATGACCAGCTACCCTCAACGAGTCCAATTCTCCAATTATTGCTATAGTAGGACCAGGCAATCCCCCATCAATAGTTCCCTTTATCCCAGTAAGAGCAATTCCTTTTTCATGAGGCAAGCCGAGTTCATCCAATTTCTGACTTACAAATCCGGCAGTTTGAAATTCATGGAATCCTGGTTCTGGATTTTGCAAGATATGCTTAGATATGTTGACTATCCAGTCTGCACGATTATCAATGATGTCCCAGCACTTAGCTTTTAGGGATTTAGAGTCCATTTCAATTTTCTCTTTTCTATTCTTTAAATGTTTCTTCTTTAGTCATACTTCTCAAAAGGGAAAGATANGAAGATTTGGTAAGTAGCGAGTTATTCTCTGACACTATACGAGATGCGTTNGAGGCTCCATCAGCCAGTAGGTCTATNACCGTCATTGCCATTGCCTTTGCACCCGTGACAACAGCAAGGTCATAATCATCTATCACGTAATCAATACCGTGTCCGTTACCAGATGCTGCCTCTACATATGGATGTATGACTGGCATTAACTGAGATATATCGCCCATGTCTGTAGATCCTGTGCGGTGCGTGAGTCTTTGGAGTTTTTCTTCACCAACTAATTCTGCAGCATTGCTCTTATACANGTTTAGAAAAGACTCATTACTCTGAATAGGAAGATAACCGGGCAAAGTTGTGATAGTTACTGAACCACCAACAGCCATAGCACCTGCCCTTAAAGCCCTATCGACTTTTTCGGAGGCCGACAAAAAAGCATCAANCGAGGCCCCCCTAACATATGTCTCCATCCGAACATCAGCCGGAACTGAACTTACTGCGACCCCNCCCTTTGTTATGATCGGATGTATTCTTATCGTATCTTGATCTCTATAAGTCTCTCTTTGAGCATGAATTGCAGACATCGCTACCATGGCAGCATTTAGAGCGTTGACACCCATGTGAGGCGCGCCTCCTGCGTGAGAGGCAACTCCTGAAAATTGGATTGACTTAGCAACCAAGCCATTATTGGTTCCACCAAACGATATTTTGCACTCATTGGACGGAACTGATGTATGTGTCATCATTGCCATATCAACATCATCAAAATGTCCAAGTCTTACGAATTCGGGTTTCCCTCCCAAAAATTCAATTTCACCACTTCTTCTCAGNCTATCTCTGTATTCCACCTCAATGTATTCCTCAGCCGGAACTGCCATAAAGGTAACTTTACCTGCTAAGTTCTCTAAAACACCTGATGCTTTTAAGCCAACAGCAACACCTAACATCATCGCTATTTGGCAATGATGTCCACAAGCGTGTGCTGCAGTTGTTTCTTTATCTTCAAATGGATGTCCTAACACTTTTAAGGAGTCTAGTTCGCCAATTACAGCTATATTCTGACCAGGTTTACCACTATCCAGTTGGGATTTAAGTCCAGTAATGGCAATTCTCGACTCGTGCGCCATACCTAGATCAGAGAATTCTCTAGATACTATCTTGGCTGTCTTAAATTCCTTAAATCCTGGTTCCGGATTCTCTAAAATTTCCTTGGCTACACCTATTAGTTTATTTTTGTTTTTTTCAATTTCATCACAAACTACAGATTTGATTTTCGTTGAGTCCAAAGTCTGAATCCCCCAAACTAGTTATCCAGTAAATTTAAATACTAATCATCTTCCAATGTGGATGTATCTCCTTCAGGAAGTCCCAATTCCCTCGCTTTCAAAAGCCGGCGCATAATCTTTCCACTTCTAGTTTTGGGAAGTGAGGGTATGAAGTCTATCTCTCGCGGTGCAACCGCGGTGGATAATTTCTCCCTTGCAAATCGCATAATCTCATTCCGTAATTTGGTCGATTCCTCATAGCCATCCTTAAGAGATACAAAAGCCTTAACTATCTCCATGGCAATATCATCTGGCTTCCCAATAACCCCAGCTTCAGCTACTGCAGGATGTTCTATCAANGCACTTTCAACTTCAAAAGGGCCTACCAAATGTCCGGCGGTATTGATCACATCGTCCGCTCTGCCTACAAACCAAAAATACCCATCAGAATCTTTACGCGCTGTATCACCTGTGATGTACCAACCCTTTCTGAATCTNGAGTTATACATCTCCGAGTTATTCCAATATCCATGGAACATAGACGGCCAACCAGGTTTAACCACCAAGTTTCCATCTTCTCCATCAGGGACTTCATTGAAATCCTCATCCACTATGGCTATATGAACTCCAGGGATAGGTTTCCCCATGGAACCAGGTCTTACCTCCATGCTTGGGTAGTTGGCACACATAATGGCTCCTGTCTCTGTCTGCCACCAGTTGTCGTGAAATGGCATACCAAAGACGTCGTTACCCCAAACTACTGCTTCTGGATTTAGGGGCTCACCCACACTACACATATACCTCAATGTTGAGAGGTCAAACCTTGCAGGCACATCCTCGCCTGCTTTCATCAGCATTCGAATTGCAGTAGGAGCAGTGTACCAAACCGTCACATTATGCTTTTGAATCTGCTCATACCACCTACTTGCACTAAATCCACCCTCATAAATCAACTGAGTTACACCATTGGTCCACGGAGCCAACATTCCATAGGAAGTTCCTGTGACCCATCCAGGGTCTGCAGTACACCAATAAATATCATCCTCATGTAAATCAAGCGCCCATCTCCCTGTGGCCATTTGCTGAACTACCGCCTGATGTCTATGAACGGCTCCTTTAGGCTTACCCGTAGTACCAGACGTGTAGTGCATAATCGAATAATCGTACTGCCCAGTTACAACCGTGGTAAATTCTTCGGGAGCTTTCCCCATTTCTTCTTCATACGACAGATCCTGAGGGTCTATTGGATTTGGGTCTCGATCATCTTTATTCACTATCAATATGTGCTGCAAATCAAATAATTCTGGGATAATCTCAACGATTTTTTTTCTCAAATCAGGCTGTGTTACCAGTACTTTTGCGCCGCTATCTTGCATCCTATCTCGAACAGGTTCTGGTCCGAAAGCAGAAAAAAGAGGACCTACAACTGCGCCCGCTTTTAAGGCACCAAAAAATGAGATGTATAACTCAGGAAGCCTATCCATAAATATGAATACCCTGTCNCCTTTTTCTATACCAAGACTTTGAAGAACATTAGCGAACTTATTGGTTAGTCGCTGCATATCGCCAAATGTATAATCTTCTCGCTCTCCATTCTTCCCTTCCCATATCATTGCTATTTTGTCTCGTTTGTCCCCATTGGCATGTCTATCTATAGCCTCATGAGCCTTATTCAAACCCCCACCTGGTAACCAATCTAAGTCTTCATATAAACTTTCCCAATCAAAGTTTTTATATGAATCTTCCAGATCCAAATTTGGCTTAACAGTCATTTTGTCGACCGGGATTTTTTGTATAGGTTTGAAATCTGCGTCTGCCATAGAACTAACCTCTTAATCTTTTGTTTTGGATGCGAATAGTATCAGGATCATGGTTTATAGTGCTAACTTCAACTCACCAATCAAGTAAAGTATGGCAAAAACATTTAGAACTCAAAATTTATCAATGGTCAAAAAATGAACACTTTTGCGAAAATATTTGAGATGGTAGAGAAGGTTCCTGTGGGAAAAGTCGCGACCTACGGNAATATAGCCGACATGACCGGCACACTAAACCCTAGGATAGTAGGATACGCTCTTTCAAGTCTCAATTTTGATTCTGATGTCCCATGGCACAGGATCGTAAATCGCCTTGGCGAAATAAGCTCCAGAGACGGAGATGGGCCTTGGTTACAAAAAAAACTTCTGGAATCAGAAGGGGTAGTGTTCGCCAAAAATGGACGTATCAATATGAATGTGTACCAATGGTCGGGCTAAAAATTTCATCTTGCTTTCTTGACCCTCTAAAAAACCGTTTCTATAATTCCAAATCTACCAGTAATCAATTAAAAGGAGCCCCTAGTGACCTACGAGACAATCCTATATTCGAAATCTGATGGAGTAGCCACTATTACCCTCAACAGACCAGAAGTACTTAACGCACTTAGCACGACCTTATTTCGTGAACTTGATACTGCGATAACAGAAGTGGAGTCAGATGAAGATGTTAAAGCTGTGATCATTACAGGCGCTGGGGACCGGGCATTTACGGCAGGAGCAGACATACATGAGATGACTCGGAATGCAGAGAGTGATAGTCCACCTCCTGCCGATCCCAAGAGACCAACCTATGCATGGCACATAGGAAGTTGCACCAAGCCAACCATCGGAGCATTAAATGGATTGGCTTATGGTGGTGGCGCTGTCTTGGCATCCAGCTTGGATATTCGGGTTGGGTGTGAAAAAACTAAATTCCGGTTTCTAGCTGCTGCCTATGGAAGGGTAAATTCCACATGGAGTTTACCNATGCAGGTCGGCTGGCCAAAAGCTAAAGAATTGCTGTTAACTGCTAGAGTTGTAGAAGCGGAGGAAAGTTTACAGATAGGCCTCATTAACCATCTCGTGGATTCATCAGAACTAATGAACAAGGCCAATGAATTGGCTAGTTTAATCGCTGGCAATGACGCGAGGATGGTTCAAGGCATCAAAAAACTTTTGATCGACGATATTGGGGAAAGTTGGGAAAGTACCTATCAAAAAGAACTAAACGCGCAAGAAAAGGAGNTAGAGCCGACCCCTGTTCTGGAAGGCTTCAAGCCCTTTATAGATCGNAAAGGTCGAAAACNATAATAGTCAAAGATAATAATTGAGGTTTTAAAGGGCAAAAGCGAAAACACAGTTTCTACAAGGAGATTGGGAGATGAAAACAGCAGCAATAGGCGTAGGAGCCATAGCAGGAACGTTAGCGGGTTTCATGGCGAAATCTGAAAATGACGTACTAATGATTGATTCCTGGAGAGAGCACGTTGACACGATGAACGAGAAAGGACTCCTATTGGATGGCATAGTTGGAGATCATCTCGTGAAAGTCAATGCGATTCATACAGACGAAATCCCAAACATAGCAGATAAGTTCGATATGGTTATCGTGGGTGTAAAATCCTATGACACCGAGAATGCAATTAAAGCTATGCTTCCATTCATGAATGAAAAAACCTGCGTAGTAAGCCCTCAAAACAGCATTAATGAAACTTTGATAGCCCCTCTTGTTGGAGCTCACAGAACCATAGGGTGTATAACCACTATTTCCGCTGGAATGTATGAACCAGGCCATATAACTCGTACCGGTAGTGTTTCTCAATCTCTACAAAAGGAACCAATTTGTTTTACTGTAGGAGAGCTAAATGGAGAAATAACTGAAAGNGTACAGACAATAGCGGATCTGTTCGGTTCCGCTGGTAAAACTCTTGTTACAGACGATCTGTGGGGGCAACGGTGGTCAAAGATGGTCACCAATTGTATGGTCAACGCTACAGCAGGTATGACAGGCCTCATGAGCCANGAGGTGAGAGCGGATAAGGAAACTAGAAACCAGATACTCAATTTAGCTATTGAAACNGTAAAAGTTGGCCGAGCTCTTGGCTACAATGTTAAACCTCCCATGGGAGACTTTTCNCTTGAAGACATGGAAAAAGGTGCCGGGCCAGAAGGAAATGAAAAACTAGATAAAGTCCTCCAAGGCACTCCACCTGAAGTCCCAGGCCGACCATCTTTAGCCCAAGACGTAATGAAAGGAAGGAAGACTGAAATTGACTATCTGAATGGCCTCGTGTCCGACAAAGGAAGGGAAATAGGTGTAGATACCCCCTATAGTGATGCCGTTACCCAAGTGCTAAAAGGGGTTGAGTCGGGAGAATTCGGAGTTGGGATGGATAATATAAGAAGAGTTTCAGATATAGTACGTTCCTACCATGCCAGATAACCTACCACTGAAAGACAAAATAGCCTTAGTCACAGGTTCTGGTCGCAACATAGGAAAGGCAACAGCTATTCGATTAGCCTCTAAAGGGGCATCCGTTGTAATAAATTCCAGGTCAAACGAAAAAGAGGCCAGTTCTGTACGTGATGAAATCTTAAAAAATGGTGGGAAAGCCATTTCCGTTATAGCAGATGTTGGCTCCGAGTCAGAAGTTGATTCTTTGTTTACTGAGATAGAGAACGTTATGGGATCAGTCACAATACTCGTCAACAATGCAGGGTTACGAGAGGAATCATTAACACGAGACATGACTACAGAGGAGTGGAGACGGGTTTTGTCAGTAAATCTGGATGGCCCTTTTTATTGCAGTAGAGCAGCGATACCAGGGATGCTAAAAGAGGGATGGGGAAGAATAATAAATGTTTCAGGACTCAACGCATTCAAAGGTAAGAGTGGATGGGGGCATGTCAGCGCATCAAAGATGGGAGCTTTGGGATTAACAAGAGCTCTTTCGCTGGAATTGGCTGATAACAACATAATGGTCAACCATATTGTTCCNGGAGCTTTTGACACGTCCAGGGATACATCNGCCCCAATAGCTTNCACTGGAATACCTGTCGGCCGGTTGGGTATGCCAACAGAAATAGCATCCGCCGTGGATTTTNTAGTTTCACCAGAAAATGGGTTCATTACAGGTCAAACCTTGCACGTAAATGGTGGAGCATTNGCCTACTAATCCAAAATAATAATNAAGGAAAATTGGAGGTATAAGGGTCCTGGATATTACTGTTTTATATTTCGCAGCTTACCGGGAACAATCTGGTAAAACTACAGAGAAATTCTCATTAACTGAAGCCAGTATTCTCTCAGACCTGATTGATACTGTTTTGAAATCCCACCCCCAAATCAAGTGTTCAAAAGATAGAATGGTAGCTGCAGTTAACGAGGAATATCAGTTACACAATTACCCCTTGAAAAACGGCGATATGGTGGCATTAATACCTCCAGTAAGTGGCGGCCAAATTAATCAGGAGTGAAATTTTTGCCTAGTAACCATAAGTATCAAACATACATTACGACGAATAAACTAGACCTTAAAAAATTAGCGGAAGAGGTAGTAGAAGATCAAAATGGTGCCGCAATAATCTTCAACGGTATAACCAGAGATCACACAGATGGGCGAAAAGTATTGTTTTTGGAATATGAGGCCTATATTCCTATGGCAGAGTCCAAATTAGAGGAAATCGCAAAGGAAATGTGCAGCAAATGGGACGTCAAGGTCCGCATTGCCCACAGGGTAGGAAGAGTAGACATAGGTGAATCTAGCCTTATTGTAGCTGTCGGATCTCCGCATAGAGATTCAGCTTATTCGGCCAGCCAATATTCTGTAGACCGAATAAAAGAAGTAGTTCCAATTTGGAAAAAAGAACACTTTGAAGGGGGAGAGATTTGGATCGGTGATGCGGAAGGATTTAGGCCAATTTCAGGATAAAACTCCTGCATAGGGTAATTTCAGCGATTTCGGAAAACAGATCAATTTAAGTATGTTTTCAGCTATTTTACATCACTAATATTAAGTTTTAGGTAATAACAATTAGTTACATTTAACGAGATTCGTATTTAAAGAGGGATTAGTTCCGGATTTCACAATTAACAGCCTTGCCACGACCAGATGGTCAAATCTATAATTTATATTCTATATAGAAATCTGGAGGGATCGCATAGAGGTCTAGTGCGGCCGCCTGCTAAGCGGTTAGGGGACGAAAGTCCTCTCATGGGTTCGAATCCCATTCCCTCCGCCATAACTAAAAAATGACAAGGCTTGCAACAAATATGCAGAGCTATCACATTTGGACAACTGGATGCCAAATGAACAAAGCAGATTCGGAGCGCTTAGGTAGCGCATTGGATCAAATGGGACTTGTCCCGTCAACTTCGAAAGATGATGCAGACATTATCATCCTAAACACTTGTGTCGTTAGGCAAAATGCGGAAGACAAAGCAGTGGGCACATTAACTAGCCTAAAACCTAGTAAAGAGCTAAACCCAGATAAAGTAATTGCCCTCATGGGATGTATGGTTGGCCCCAACACTAAGGCATTGGAAAAAAGATTCCCTTACGTNGACGTATTTATGCCTCCACAGCANTATGACCCCTTAATTGATTACCTTGGGGAAAAACTTGAGATTGACACATCAGGGTGCATCGGTCCTTTAACTGCTGCTCCAGCTATTAGTACATACATCCCTATTATTCATGGCTGTGATAAATTCTGTTCCTTCTGCATCATCCCATACAGGCGCGGCAGGGAAACAAGCAGAAATGTTGACGAAATCCTCCATGAGGCTGAAATGCTAGTAAACAGAGGAGTTAAAGAAATCACCTTGTTAGGTCAAAACGTCGATTCATACGGGCATGATCTAGCAGGAGACGTTAATCTTTCAGACCTATTAATCGCCATCAATGAAGTGCCAGGACTAGAAAGAATACGTTTTCTTACCTCCCATCCCAATGACATGGAAGATAGCATAATTGAAGCTGTTAATGGCCTCGACAAAGTATGTGAAAACATAAACCTACCATTCCAAGCAGGAGATGATGAAATCCTAAGGACAATGCGCCGAGGGTATACCAACGAAGAATATAGACGCCTAATAGATAAAATTCGTCAAAAAGTGGCCAATGTCAGCATAACCACTGACCTTATAGTNGGCTTTTGCGGTGAAACTGATCAGCAATTCTCCAACACTCTTGAAATGATTAAAGACATAAAGTTTGANAAAGTGCATTCAGCTGCATATTCCACTCGTGAAGGCACAATNGCCTTTAGAAAAATGGTTGACGATGTAAAGGAAGATGTNAAAAAAGAAAGATTGCAAATAATCAACGATGAACAAGAAAAAATCGTCACNGGAATTAACGCCGAACTCAATGGGACAATTCAGGAAATCCTCGTAGAAAGCCGTAAAAAAGGGAAATGGTTTGGCCGCAACAGAAACGATAAATTGGTTTTCTTTGAAAGTGACGATGTGAAATCTGGTCAAATGATAGACGTGAAGATATACGAGACAAGCCCATGGTATTTGGAAGGCTCAATATATACCGAACCAGGTCAGTAACAAGGGATTAGATGAAGATGGTAAGCAAAATAGATAAACAACCTATTCCNATCACAGAAATAGAACAATCTGCGTTCTGTCAAACTGATGATGAACTAGCCTCAAAAACTTTAGAAGAAGAATTTGATTCTGGTGTCCGTTGGCAAAAACTACCTGTCAGTTACATGAGAACTAGCCCGGAAGAATTGGAANAAAAAATCTCCTNCGCTAAAAATAAACTAGGTAATAAAATAATGATCCTAGGGCATCACTACCAGAGAGATGAAGTCATCCAATTCGCTGATATNCGAGGTGATTCATTCAAGNTATCCCAGCATGCAGCGGATTCTCCAGATGCGGAATTCATCATTTTCTGCGGGGTACATTTCATGGCCGAAACAGCTGATATGCTGAGTGGCAGAAACCAAAAAGTTATCCTACCGAACCTAACAGCAGGTTGTTCAATGGCTGACATGGCTCACATTGATGATGTGTTGGATTGCTGGGACGATCTCACAGAAATTCTTGGTGAGGGGTCTGTGATACCAATGACCTATATGAACTCGACAGCAGCCATTAAGTCTTTATGTGGAAAAAATGGAGGCATCGTATGTACCTCCTCTAACGCTTCAGCCGCATTTGACTGGGCTTTCGAAAGAGGTGAAAAAATATTATTTCTTCCCGACCAACATTTGGGACGAAATACTGCAGTTACNAAGGGAGTAACACTTGATGAAATGATCGTATGGAATCCCTTCAAACCGCAGGGTGGAAACACAATTGAACAAATCAATAACGCNAAGCTTATATTGTGGCAAGGTCATTGCTCTGTTCATACTAGATTTACAACAGCACAAATCGATGCAGCACGAAAAGCTGATAGTGAAGTGTCAATTGTAGTTCACCCAGAATGTACATTGGATGTAGTGGAGTCGGCAGATTATGTTGGGTCTACTGAGTACATAAAAGAAATAATTAATGAAGCTGATTCAGGAACAAGGTGGGGAGTGGGAACTGAAATTAGCCTGGTAAACAGAATTGCCGCGGAAAATCCGGATAAGGATGTTTTCTGCCTCGACTCAGTNGTGTGCCCATGCTCCACAATGTACAGAATACATCCCGCATATGTTGCTTGGGTTCTAGATGGGTTACTTGAGGGAGTTGTTGTAAATCAAATTGAAGTGGATGAAGAAACTAGAAAATTTTCAAGAATAGCCTTAGAACGAATGTTATCTATAAAATAAATTCATCCTTGACCCCAAAAAGACCATTAATGCCCTGCCCTCTAATACTGGCCGGGCATTTTGTTAGGAGAAAAAATGCAGATAACACCTGACATAGAAAAGCTTATAGATCTTGCAATAATGGAAGACTATTCAATGGGAGATGCTACAACTGATGCCTTAATACCCAACAAAATCTCGGGGAAGGCGGCAGTTGTCGCAGATGAAGAAGGTACGATCGCAGGTTTGGCCTTAGCGGTGAAAACTTTTAATAAAATAGATCCTACATTGGAAACCAAAATTCTAATTGATGATGGGTCAAAAGTATCCCAAAATGACCATATTATGGAAATTAGTGGCCTGCTATCCTCAATATTGACCGCTGAAAGGACGGCTCTTAATTTCCTAAGGAAATTGAGCGGCGTAGCAACAGAAACTTCCAAATATGTATCAGAAATTTCACATACTAGCTCCAGAATTGTGGACACTAGAAAGACCACACCCGGGTTTCGAGCTCTAGAAAAATACGCTGTAAGAATGGGCGGAGGTCATAACCACAGACAAAATTTAGCCGATGGCATTTTGATAAAAGATAATCATGTGAGAACGTTAGAGCTTGAGGGATTGAATTTAACTGGAGTCATACAGAAAGCTAAACAAAATGCATCTCATACAATAAAAGTTGAAGTTGAAGTTGAAAATATTGAACAAACTGAAGAAGCAGTATTGGCTGGTGCAGACATAATACTTTTGGACAACATGTCTCCGGACGACATGAAAATAGCTGTAAATTTGTGCTTAAATAGGGCAGTAACAGAAGCTTCAGGTGGCATTAACCTTTCAACGGTAAGATCAGTAGCTGAAACTGGAGTAGACTTAATCTCTGTAGGGGCTATCACTCACTCTGCACCAAACTTAGACCTGAGTCTAGACATCAATTAGCACCTAAACTCTCCCTGTCGAGTCAATTCAATTTTTCGAATCAATCATAATTGTGACTGGACCATCATTGGTTAATGAAACTTGCATTTCTTCTTGAAATTGTCCGGTTTCTACCTTCAATCCAGATTCTCTGAATTTCTGAACGGTCTCATCAAAAAGTTCAGAAGCTTTTATAGGCGGCATTGCGCTTGTAAAACTCGGCCTTTTCCCTTTCTGGGTATTCGCATACAAAGTGAATTGACTAACAATTAACAATTCGCCACATATATCCCTAACTGAAAAATCAAATTTTCCATCTTCGTTACTGAAAATTCGAAGTCCGAGAGTCTTGCTTACAATGTAATCGATATCTTCACTATTATCATTAACACATATTCCCACAAAGCACAAAAGTCCTTCTTCAATGTCTCCAACTATGGAATCTTCGATTTTCACACTAGCAGAATTAACTCGTTGAAGAAGTAGCCGCATTAATCCGACTGAGGAGTGGTTTTAGTTCCAGTTGAAGAATCTGCTGAGGAAGAGTTACTATCTTTATTCGATGGCACACTCGCTGTGTTATCGGACTTGGCTTCTGAGCCGGATTCACTGGTATTTGTCTCGGATTGAGAAGGTCCAGTGTTAGTTCCGGAAGAACTGCCTTTTTTGCCATAGTCATTCACGTACCAACCACTCCCTTTAAATACTATAGGGACTGCAGAAAATTGCCGTGTAGCTATATTGTCACAGTTATTACACGGCTGATCCACAGAATCACTGAATCTTAATCTCAGCTCAAATTCTGAGCCGCATTGATCACATCTATAATCGTACGTTGGCAATCTATATACCATCCAAATATAATTGTTACACTCAAACAATTAATCTAGCATCGGGCATATGCCGTGTCAAACATCCGCTACAAAAACTAAAGATTAGTAACCGTATTCACCTTTTATGGGCCTGCCAGCCAGGCAGCGGATATTTCGTCCAGTGAAATATCTAGCAATTCATCGATAATGAACTTTTCACCACCTGTCAGTCCCAGATTTAACGCCTCGAATCCAGCATCTGAACATAATTCAAGAACCATTGAAAGATTATCTTTTCGCACTGAAATTACTATCCTTGACTGCTGTTCTCCAAAAAGTTGGACATCCCACCTGTTAGTCAATTCAAATCCACCAACAAATCCAATATTGCCTCTAATACAAGATTCTGCCAAAGCAATGCCTAATCCACCCTCAGAACAATCATGAGCNGATTCAANTAAATCGCGTTTTATAAGGTTCCTACATAGTGCTTGGACAGCGACTTCTTTATCCAAATCTATTGACGGCTTGCCAGCCACCAAATCATGAAAAACTTCTAAATACTCACTCCCACCAAGATATTTGACATCATCCGCAACTTCGGAGAAACCCAGCAATAACACTGCATCTCCTTCATTTTTGAAACTTATATCAACATGTTTATCCACATCTTCAGTCAGACCTACGGCTCCTACAACAGGAGTGGGAAAAATAGGAGTGTTTTGTGTCTCATTATATAAACTTACATTTCCACTAATTACAGGGCTAGAAAAAGCTCTACTAGCGTCGGCCATACCTTTNACACAATTTTCAAGTTGAAAATAGACTTCAGGTTTTTCAGGGTTACCAAAATTCAAACAATTTGTTAGGGCTATCGGCTCACACCCCGTACAAGAAATATTTCNACATGCCTCGGCCACAGCAATCTGGCCACCTACATACGGATCTAAAAATGCAAGACGACCATTCCCATCGGTGGATGCAGCTATTCCTTTACTCGTTCCTTTTATTCTTATCAAGGCTCCGTCCGNACCNGGAGAAATAACAGTATTAGTCTGTACTTGGTGATCATATCTTTGATAAACAGCTTCTTTACAAGCTATATTTGGTGAAGACAACAGTTTCAGCAGCACCAAATTCGGAGAAATATCTGGAACATTAATTGAATTCAAGTCATAATTTTGCAGNTCTTCGAGATTTNGCGAAGGATTTGAATCAATCANATATTGAGGTGGGTCAGTAAGTAATTCCACTGGTAGATCTGCCAATAATTCTCCACCACTAATAATNTGNGCTTTCCTAGAGTCAGTTACTTTNCCAATTACAGTGTTTTCAATATCCCAGCGATCAAATATTTGGGTCACAAATTTAAGGTTTTCTGGTTTCACAGAAACCAACATACGTTCCTGAGTCTCAGATAACATAACTTCGTAAGGAGTCATGCCCTCATCCCTCCTAGGTATGGCATCGATATCAATCTCTATTCCGGACTCCCCGCTTGCCGCACATTCCACTGAAGCACTCGTTAACCCAGCTGCTCCGAGATCCTGCATACCATCAATTTTTCCCGTCCTTGCCACTTCCAAGCATGATTCAATTAAAATCTTCTCGAGGAACGGATTACCAACTTGAACTGTTGGTCTCAGTTCNCTTTCATCCTCAAAACTTCGAGAAGCCAAACCCGACGCTCCATGAATCCCATCTTTCCCTGTACCTGATCCTGCTAATACGAGTAAATTATCAACACTACCAGAGGTGGCTTTGACAAGTTGTTCTGATTTCAACAAGCCTATGCACATCGCATTTACAAGCGGATTCCCTGTGTAAGATTCAGAAAAAATTACCTCACCTCCTATGTTGGGAACCCCGATGCAGTTTCCATAGCCTGAAATGCCTGATACCACCCCATCGAAAATATATTTGTTTCTTCCCTCTCCGACGGGGCCGAAGCGAAGTGAATTTAAAAGTGCCACCGGCCGAGCTCCCATAGCAAAGATATCTCTTACGATCCCTCCNACCCCTGTAGCAGCTCCCTGATAAGGCTCGATGGCTGATGGATGATTGTGTGATTCAATTTTGAAAACTATTGCGAATCCATCTCCGATATCCACCACTCCTGCGTTTTCTTCGCCTGCGCTTACTAGCAACCTAGGACTATCAGAGGCAAATAATTTCAAAAGTGGTTTTGAATGCTTATAACCACAATGTTCACTCCAAAGCGAACCAAACAAGCCCAGCTCTAGGTAATTTGGTTCCCTCCCCAATCTTTCGATAATAAGATCGTATTCCAGATCTGAAATAGCCAGTTCATCTAATGTTTCTTTGTCATATGCCATAATTTATACAATAACCTATATTTACTGTGTTCCCAAACCAATAAGCAACACCCCCNTGACCACAATAACTGCACCAATCACTGTCTGCCTAGTTACTTTTTCTATTCCTCGTAAAAATAACGATGCTATTGCAATAGTAACAAGGGGATAAACCGCGACTATGGGAGCTACGACAACAACTGGTGTTATGTTTAAAGCAAGATACCACCCCGTTACTCCCAGAGCAGATGCACATCCGGAAAGTCCGATCAAAACCCAAGACCGGCCTGCTAAATTTCTAGCTTCTTTGTTTACAGTACCAAAAAATACAGAGCCCGTTGCCACCAACCCAAATAATATAGAAAATGCCGAAGCAACCATAGGGGAAGAAAAATCATCCGTTATTTTCTTACCTACCAGAGCTGACAAAGCATACAAAAAAGCTGCACATACAGCGAAAGCAAACCCATAATATCTAATTTTATTATTAGTACCAATCATTCCTGCATTACCACCAAAGCAATGCCTGTGACTATCATCACGGTCCCTATCCCCAAAATCATGCTAATAGTCTCGCTCAAAAAAGTAACAGCCAAAATAGCAGCAAACAAAGGAGTAGAAGAAACCACTGCTGATGCTTTTGACGCTCCAACAAGATTAATAGCTTGGAAATTTAACAGTCTTCCACCCAGGAATGTAATAAACCCAGCCAACATAAACCAAAAGAAGGCCATCGGAGAAAGAGACATAATTTCATCTGAGTGCAAAATAAAAGCAAAAATCATTGTGACAACCGTAGAGGAAATTAAGGAGATGACTGTGGCCGTCTTAACACTTACAGAAGACATAGCCGCTTTTATAAATACCGCACTTAATCCAAAGCCTAAAGCTGCCATAAGAGANAGTAATATTCCTGCAATCAACCTAGGCTTTTTTTCCTATGTAGTCGACTAAGGANCCAAATATAAAGTTACCATCTGTCCCACCGATAATAGGATCACAACAACGTTCTGGATGAGGCATCATACCTAATACATTTCCTTGATGATTTGTTATGCCAGCAATGTTATTTATTGAACCATTGGGATTACTATCAGGATTAATAAATCCATCAGGGGAAGCGTACCGAAATAAAACTTGACCATTGGATTCAATGCCATTCAGAGTTTCTTCTGAGGCAAAATAGTTCCCTTCTCCATGAGAAATTGGAACAGATATAACCTGACCTTCCTCAGTTCTGGTAGAAAATGCGGTGTCAGTGTTTTCAACTCTTAAATTAGTCCACTTACATCTAAATTCGAGATGGCTATTACGAATCAAAACGCCTGGAAGCAAACCTGATTCACAAAGAATTTGGAATCCGTTACATATTCCGAACACCAAGCCACCAGAATCCGCAAATCTGGCTAAAGATTCCATAACTGGAGAAAATCTAGCGATCGCACCACATCTAAGATAATCGCCATAAGAAAAACCGCCTGGTAGTATCAAACAATCATAGGAAGATAAATCTGTCTCTTTATGCCACACATATTCAACCGGAACTTCGAACACCTCATCCAAGACAGTGTAACAATCTACTTCACTCCAAGTACCTGGGAAAACAATAACTCCAAATTTCATTGTGTTTACAGTTCTCTGAGTTTTTTAGTTACGATGGCATTAACAATTTTCCCATCTGCACGACCTTTAACTTGAGGCATAACCAGACCCATTACNTTACCCATATCATCCAAGCTTGAAGATCCAGATTGAGAAATGACATCTTCTATAATCNGTTCAACTTCNTCCTGTGGGAGTTGTTCTGGAAGATAAACTGAAATGATATTTATNTCCGCTGTTTCCTTCTCTACCAAATCTTGACGATTAGCAGCCTCGTAGGCNTCCACGCTATCCTTTCNTTGCTGAACTTGTTTCGTTAATACAGAAATTATTCCNTCATCATCTAATGTGGTTTGAGAATTAATTTCAGCGTTACGAATTTCCGACAACATTGTTCTCAAAACAGTCCGTTTGAGAGCCTCTTTGTTTCTCATTGCTTGTTTAAGATCTGAATTTAGAGTTTCACGTAACATTTCGCTTTATAGTTCCATTTTGTATTTTGTAAATGCTGATTNTGAGTATAAATTTTGGTTGGCTAACAGGTCAATCCCGATAAGATCATGGCACCTTAGACTTAGCCAATCTCAACAAATCCAAAACTCTGTCCCTCCCTAGTACTTCAAGCGACTGAAATAANGGTGGTGACACCTTTTGCCCTGAGGTNGCTACNCTAACNGTTCCCAGAAGAGCCCCCACTTTTACATCCATGGAATCTGCCAATGATCTCAATTCAAGTTCAATTGCAGATGAAGAGAAGGATTTGATTTTTGATAATGTTNCAGAAACTTCTTNCAATATTTTTTTAGTGGATTNTTCATCCATTTGTTTTTGAACTAATTCCCCCAGTTCAAAATTGATTTCTTCCTTAAAAAGAAAAGCTATCAAAGCTGATGCTTCTGAGAGTATTTTTATCCTTTCTTTGACTAGAGATGCCACAGCATATGTCTCATTTGAATTTGGCTTCCTATCAAAATCATCNGGAGGAAACTCTTCCCAATAAACAGTCAATCTTTTNGCCAATTCAGAATCAGACATGGCTCTTATATAGTGTCCATTCATCCAATTCAATTTCTCGATATCAAAAATCGCACTAGCTGAGCTAATGCGATCGACATCAAAACTATTAATCAACGTTTCTCTTGTAATTATCTCAGTCTCCCCGTCCAAGGACCACCCCAACAAACTCAAGAAATTAAACATTGCCTCAGGCAAATAACCCATTTTTTTATATTCTAGTACCGATGTAGCACCATGCCTTTTACTCAGCTTTGATTTATCAGGCGCAAGTATGGTCGGTAGATGGGCAAATTGAGGGATCTCCCAACCAAAAGCTTCATANAGTTGCACGTGCCGTGGCACACTAGACAACCATTCTTCGCCTCTGAGAACATGTGATATCTTCATGTGATGATCATCCACAACTGAGGCTAAATGGTAGGTTGGATATCCATCCGATTTCAATATTACAAAGTCATCNGACAAAGAATTATCAAATTCCAAATGTCCNCTCACGATATCATNGAGTTCAGAAAAACCATTATTNGGCATTCGAAACCTGACTACAAAGGGATCAGATATATCGNCTTTTGACATTTTTGACGCACCGCAATGTCCGTCATATCCCACCGTAGATGATTTGGTTTTAAGCTGCTCTTTCCTCAANTCNGCNAATCTCTCAGCAGTGCAAAAACACCTATATGCTTTTTCAGCATTTATCAGTTGGTCAACTGCCACTGTGTATAAATTCAACCTTTCAGATTGAGTGTATGGACCGTAATCCCCCGCAATGCCAAGACCTTCATCCCAGTCAAGTCCTAGCCACTTTAAAGAAGCTTTTTGTAGATCGATTGCTCCTTCTACTTTTCTGGCCTGATCCGTATCTTCAACCCTCACAACAAATTCACCACTGGCATTCTTGGCTATTAACCAATCGAAAAGTGCCGTCCTTATGTTTCCCAGATGAGGTTCACCAGTTGGGCTTGGAGCATATCTAACTCTTATTCTGGAGGATGTCATGTTGTACCTAAAAATACCTCTACTATTGCCAAGCTATAAATCAATGGAAGGAAAATAGCCTTGCTAAAATTCTACCTCAGAGAATTCTTAAATTTAAGTAAATCCTCTGATAATGATGATTTAAATTCGATCGAAATATTATCAACTGGATGAGTAAAAGAAATGCTTTCAGCATGCAGAAATTGACGTTTCAACACATCAACGTTACCACCATACAACTCGTCTCCAGCGACAGGATGACCCAATGAACTCAAATGAACTCGTATCTGGTGCGTTCGACCGGTTTTTGGACTTAAGTTCAGAAAATCAAATTTGGCGAATCTTTCTA
>PBWI01000013.1 GCA_002728195.1 Chloroflexota bacterium | reverse complement strand
ATCAAACGAAATACAATCAGCACCTTTATTTGCTGCTGCCTTTGGCACTCCACCTAACGATTTCCCAACATAAAAACCATCTTCAATCCGAACAATTTCGTAACCCGGATGATCCATGTGAGCCACATATGCGATCGGACGATGAGTACTTTGAGTTCCAGAAATTTTCGCTATNATGTTTCCATATTTATCCTGGAAATTTTCGATACTATTCTCTTCTAAAATTGAACGTAATTTNGNGGAAACTAAACCCTCNTTGAANGCAGTCGCNGGACATTGGCCCAGATCTCTCAAAATTGCCAAGGCCGTAGTATGAATTCTTTTCAAATCNGACTCCANAGTCNCTCACAANATCTCATTGGTTTGAGGCTGCTATTTTCCTATCATATACTTGTACAAGATTCGCACAGTACCAGNGAAATTTGCAATGCCGTCTAATCGAGCTATNAGCAATGAACCAANTACANTTTTTTAATTCGTATTNATCATCCAAAAGCCATAAGCCATAAGCGATAAGCCATAAGTTTTTCATATCACTGNATAGAGAAGGATTTGAATGGGTGAAATAGTCNTAGCATTAGTCAGTAAAGAACTGAAGTTTTGTGAGTTGACATNAGAATCAACAAGTGGCNCTCGGATTGAAGTAANGGTNAGTAGGAATAAAAAAACCAAACTCCCTACAAGAAATTTGGTATATCGTTCAGGAATATTAATAAATCATTTCGTAGAACTGCAGGAATTTTCTACTAGAGCCCAAAAGATATGTTCGGAATTAAATCTCAAGAAAACCTGGGAAATAATGAACCGAAATCTTGAAAAGAATGAAGAGCATAGCGTTGAGATAAGCAACATCGCTGATCTATTAGAGCTAGAGACCAATCAGTGTTTAATAGCAGCACTGTACCTCCACATAAACGAAAATCCGTTGTTTTTTTCA
This sequence comes from Chloroflexota bacterium, assembly GCA_002728195.1. Classification (GTDB taxonomy): domain Bacteria; phylum Chloroflexota; class Dehalococcoidia; order Lucifugimonadales; family UBA826; genus UBA11996. The sequence continues at coordinate 13,656 of PBWI01000013.1, read as the reverse complement.
ATGAGCAAAAACAACCTAGTGATACATTCCCCTGCAACCATTGAGGCAATAGAATCCAAGAGGATCAAGGNAGAACGCGAACACAAAGATGAACTGGATCTAGCAGATAGATTTAACAAAAATTCTATGCCTACCCACCTAACCGATCACCAACTTAAGCTTGTGGAGCATTTGAAAAATTTTGTCATTTCAGGTGAGTCTTACCCCCGAAGTGCCAAAGCTATCGATTTAATCAACCGTATTACCCCAAGTTCACAAGGNAACATTCAAAAAACAGGCTTCAAAATACTTGAGACCGCAGGGCTCCTCAACTTAGACATACCCCATGAATTGGAAACTCTTAAAATTCCGACCGCATTTTCAGATAAGCTCGTTAGCGACGCAAAAAGAGTAATTTTCCCGGACCAAGACTGGAAGGACTTATCAGATTTACCAACTTACACTATTGATGATGAAAGCACACTTGATAAAGATGATGCTTTTTCCTTCGATGAAAATAANAATCGGATATGGATACACATTGCTGGAGTCTCCGCCGCTGTAGCAAAAAATTCCATNTTTGACATGGAAGCAAGAATCAGAAAATCGTCAATATATTTACCAGAGATCACCATACCAATGTTACCTAGGGAGATTTCTGAAAAAATATCATCGCTTGAACTTAATGAAAAAAGGCTATGTTTGTCATTAGCGTTGGACCTTGATGAAGATTCAAACCTAGTAAATAGTAATTTCGTAAAAACCTCCATAAAAACAGATCAATCATTTACATATGAATCAGCTGATCGAATTTTCAGCGATACCAAACACAAACTTCACAAAATCTTTTCCAAAATAGAGCAATTCACCAGATCTCACAGTACAAAAAGGGAAATNCAAGGGGCTCAGATTTTCAACAAACCTGACACGATGATAAAAATCAGCAAAGATGGAAACATATCGGTTTCAATCTCATCTCCTGAATCCCCTTCCCAAAAACTAATATCTGAGTTAATGATTGTTTATAACNTAAAAATGGCTGAATTTTTTTCGACAAACGGCATCCCAGCTCTTTACAGATATCAACCTAGCTCACAAGCTATCCTCCCCAAAGAGAAATCTGAATTGTTAAATTGGTATCGTGCTTCTAAATATATNAGGCCAGCGAANGTATCGGTAGACTCGGACGCTCATTCTGGATTAGGAGTAGAACTATACTGTCAAACGACCTCNCCAATTAGACGTTTTTCAGATTTATGTTTACAACGGCAAGCAATTGAATACATTGACGATGGTACTCATTGTTATGAAAAAGAGGACTTATCAAACATTGGATTCGAGTCTGAAATACGAACAAAAGAAATTCGTCGGTANGAATCCAAAAGAAAGAAATATTGGCTGTTAAAATATCTGTCACAAGAGTTTCTAGACAATAAATCTCCAACACCTCTAAATGCAACAGTACTAGAAAATCACCCAGATCGAACTGCAGTCATAGAATTAACAGAATATCTCATTAGGGGACGATGCCTTCTCCCACAAAAATACAGACCCGGCAGTCTCTGCGTGCTTAAACTAAACGGGGTAGACCTATGGGATCAAACAGCTCAGTTCACTTTGGTTTAAGTAAGAAATCCTAACGAAGGGTGGTCGGGGTGCTCGGGATCGAACCGAGGGCCTCCTGTTCCCAAAACAGGCGCGCTACCGCTGCGCCACACCCCGAAAAACAGCCCATCTAGGTTACATCCAATTTCTCTAGAGGTAAAGAAAATCTCCGGCTTCATTTTGAATTGAATGTTGATCAACATGTAGAATCGACCGCAAAATAAAACCAAATCACAAAACCAACCGACCCATAAATCATAGACTGGAAGGCAAATCATGACTATCCTAGGTAGTGGGAGTTTTAAATATGAAAAAGTATCCGAATGGCCAAAAATGCCCAAATACTGGGAATTCGGTGCCGTTTCAGATGCTGCTATAAACTCTCTAGGCGAAATTTATATCTTCAGTAGAGGCAAACACCCACTCACGATATGGACTGAGGAAGGGGATTTTATATCCTCTTGGGGAGAAGGAACATTTTCCGCCAATCCCCACGGAATATATATAGCTCCAAATGACAATGTATGGCTTGTTGATCGTGATTTTCATATTGCTACTGAATATACTCCAGGAGGAGAACATATTCGGACTTTGGGAGAAAAACTTGCTCCTTCCCCATCCTTCCAGGGCCTACCATTCAATATGCCTTCCGGATTAGCAATTTCTCCTTCAGGTGAATTATATGTGTCGGACGGTTACGGAGGGCATCGGGTTCACAAATTTAGTTCGGACGGCGAACTTGTGATGTCCTGGGGCAAACAGGGTACAGGGCCAGGAGAGTTTGCACTCTTACATAACATATGGGTTGATGAAAGGGAGAGAATAATCATTTGCGATCGTGAAAATGATCGAATTCAACTCTTTAACAATGAAGGAAACTTCCTGGAAGAATGGACTGATATGTCCAGCCCAGGAGATGTTTGGATACACGACAACCACATATACTGCATAGAGCAGGGACCCCATGGTGGAGTAAGTATATGGACCTTGGACGGTGAAGTAGTTTCAAGATGGAAAATCGATGAGGAACCTGGAAAGGGTTCTATAACCGATGGACACGGAATTACAGTTGATAGAGAAGGTTCAATATATGTTACTGAAATTGGTACCGGTGAGAGAGTATCTAAATTTCGGAAAATTTGACACAAAAAAATAATAAGTTGGAGGAACGTCATCGAAGAAGCAAAAATACGCGACCTGTTGTCCGAAATACAATCAGGCACCAAATCAGTGGACCAAGGTGTGGAACTTTTCAGGAACTTACCTTTCGAAAACCTTGAATTTGCACGTGTAGATCATCACAGGGCTATCAGACAAGGTTTCCCGGAAGTAGTTTTTGGGCAAGGTAAAACCCCGGATCAAATAAANCAAATCACAAAGGCCATATTAGACACTTCAGGAAAAGTAGTAGTGACAAGAGCAGAACCTGCAGCATATGACTCAGTGCTAGAGTGGGTACCTAATGCTAAATATGACGCCATGTCTAGGGTAATCACAGCTATATCCGAACCAGATGAAAATCCAGTTAGTGGCCTAACCGTAGTTTGTGCAGGCACCTCAGATTTACCAGTGGCCATGGAAGCAGTGCTAACGGCCGAAGTAATGGGATGTAAGGTGAATAAAATCTTTGACGTGGGTGTTGCCGGTATACATAGGCTATTTGATAAATTAGGAGAGATTCAAAACTCCAAAGCAATAGTAGCTGTAGCAGGAATGGAAGGCGCTCTTCCTTCAGTGATCGGCGGACTAGTCAACTGCCCAATAATAGCTGTTCCTACTAGCATAGGATACGGTGCTAGCCTAGGAGGCGTTGCTGCTCTGCTTGCTATGCTAAACAGCTGTGCTCCAGGAATTACAGTGGTGAACATTGACAATGGGTTCGGGGCAGGTTATTCAGCTGCGAACATAGTGCTAGCTACTACGAGAAAATAGACGATCAGGATCAGCATGTGAATATCCAGTACAACGTAGGTATTGATAAATCTGAAAACCCTATCAAGGGCTTTACCAATTCTTTGTATCACTCATCAGAGAAAATCCACCGATTTGCAATAATTGCAGGGTTATCAGGTGTCAGAACTAATGAAACATTTTTCTCGGACGCAATCAAAGGGATCGACGAGTTATCAGACAGAATTGGTTTCATAGCCTCTGATACCAAACTGAATATGTCGGATCAAATTTATGAATTTCCTCCCGAGNCCAAATCCTTTCATGAGTTAGAAAACCCTGAAGAACTCTATCTATGGAGATGGATTACAGTGGATCCCCCAGACCTAGTAATAGAGTTGACTGAAACTAATGAAAATAAGGTTTATATAGAATCAATTGGGCCAAGTGGAAGAATTAAATACGATTTTGTGGACTCAATATCCAATGAGACTACTTCTCTTTTAGGGGCCCTAGCTTCTGGTNTAGGCCCAACTCCTGGGCCAATCCCTGGAATTAGGATTACTGCGCCCAACGACANCATAAATGAAATTTTAATTACTATAACCAGGAAAATAATTGAATCAGACCCGGTCATATCAAAGGCCGCAAAGGAACAGCAGAGGCTTGTTGAAAGAAGTGCACTAGAAGTCAGTCACTACCTCGGGAAGGTATATGGATACAAGCTGGACGAGCCAATCAATTACGTACAAGGTGTCTCTATAAGTGGCAGACTTAGACTAANAGAAATAGATCAAAATTACCCTGACCCTGTTGANGGAATATCAAACCTTGTTAATTTCCTAAATGAAAACTCNAATTTCGAAAACAACAATAATGCAGGCCCGAATATTGCGGCAATGTGTTGGGCCGAAGACCTATATGAAGCCTCAAAAGACATAACTTGGAAAAATCTACTTTTAAAGGCAGCAAACACATACGAAAATGTCCCAAAAGGTATTTCTCCTAACCCATGCCACCCTGAATTTGGATGTGAGGATATGTTCTTCATCGCTGCAATGATGGGAAGAGCTTTTAAAGTCACCAACGACTCCACCTATGTTGACCGATATGTAGATTTTTTACTTGAAGCTGGANNTCAACAAACCAATGGACTTTTCTGGCACAACAGGACTACTCCATATTTTTGGGGAAGAGGAAACGGATTTGCCGCCTTAGCTTTTTCTGAGGCCCTTAATTACATGCCAATCGAATACCCTCTTCGAAATCAAGTGTTAGATATCCACATAAAACATTTGGATGGAATGATTAGTCATCAATTACCAAATGGAACATGGCCTCAACTAATAGACTTACCTGGATCCTACCAAGAATTGTCCGTAACCTGCATGATTGGATATGTGTTAGCCCGCGGAATAAGAAAAGGATGGCTGAGTGAATCATATTTACCCATTCTTGAAAAAGTTTGGGCCGCATCAAAAAAGAGGATCAATGACAACGGAGATTTGATTGATGTATGTTCAGGAACAGGATTCCAACAAAAAAGAAGTGACTACATCTATAGAAAAGCAGAGTATGGTTATGATGATAGAGGTGGATCAATGGCCATATGGTTTTCTACAGAAATGGCCTTGATAGAAAAAAANTAAATTAATTCCCAAACCAGAAACAATATGAGGTAATTGCATGGATATCGGTATCGGTCTCGATCCAACTCTAAGATTGGACATAGAACAGCAAAAAGAAATGTCTAGAGAAGCGGCCAAGCTTGGTTATCAAAGTATTTGGACTCCAGAGGTACCAGGTCAAATGGATTCCTACCAGGTTTGCTTAATGAGATGGGCAGCATCCAATGAAATAGTGGATGGAGGATTGGAAACAGGCATAGCTGTCTCCCCAGTCATGTGGCGAACGCCAATGGCATTTGCAATGACAGGAGGAACAGTCAGTCATATGACTGGAGGAAAATTCATTATGGGCATAGGAGCGGGAGGAGCATACAGACCAGATGTTCGNNGGACGATAGGTCTACCAAAAATGTCTGCACTCTCCTTAATGCGAGACTACATATCGATAATAAAGGAACTGGTCAACGAAGGTAAAACAGATTACGAAGGCGATGTAGGNATCATGAAAGGTGGAAGAATGTCCATCAATCCTCTTCCCAAAACACCAGTTTACCTAGGAGCACTGGGTCCCAAAATGCTACAACTAGCCGGTGAACTTGCGGATGGGGCTGCACTAAATTGGTGTGCTCCAGAACAAGTAGCCTGGAGCAGGGACAGAATCGCTGAAGGCGCCGAAAAAGTTGGTAGAGATCCTTCTGAAATAAAAGTCTCGGAATATATAAGAATATGCGTAGATGAAGACGAAGACCGAGCTCGAATCGCACTAGCCAAAGCGACCATGCAATATGCATTGGGGGCGACCGTGCCAACTGAAAAAGAACGATCCTTTGGCTACAGGGCTCATTTCGAAAGGATGGGGTTCACCTCAGAGCTTGCAGAACTCGACGAAATGCGGAAGAAAGGTGCCTCCCGAGATGAAGTGGCTGATGCATTCCCTGTAGATTTATTAAGGACTGTAGGTTATTTCGGAAATGCCGAAAATGCTGCTGCTGAATTTGCTCGGATTTCTAAAGGGCTTGACCATACTATTGTCAGAGTTGTTTCTTCTAGACCTGGAACAATTGATGGAACTTTGGACGTTATGAAAGCATGTNCTCCAGAGAAAGTAAGGGCTAATTTCTAAAAGAATGCCTGACTTAATTAGTATCGGGGAATGCATGATTGAATTGTTTTCCGAAGAACCAATGGAATCCTCCAGAGTTTTCCAGCGATCTTTGGCAGGCGATAGTTTTAATATATTAGTAGCAGCTGGACGACTAGGTACCTCAACCGGATACATAACTCTACTNGGGGACGACCCGTTTCAGACATACCTGAGAAACTCCTTTACGGATGAAGGGATAGATATATCTCAAATCAAAACTATTCCAGGTTTTAACGCAGCGCATTTTGTGGCAACAAAAGACGATGGNGACAGAGAATTCGTTTATTATCGCTCTGGTAGTGCCCCAACCTATCTAACGCCTGACCATATTGATGAAAATTATTTATCGTCGGCAAAAATATTGCATTGTAGTGGAATAGCCCAGGCCATCTCTGATTCCTCAAGAAAAACTGTTCTAGAAGCTGCCAAAAGAGCAAATGAGAAAAACATAACTGTTTCATATGATCCTAATTACAGACATCAATTATGGAGCTTTGAAACAGCCCGTGAAGCTATGGAAGAATTACTACCATTCGTCGACATTTTCATGCCTAGTATGCCAGCGGACTCCGAGGCCCTCTTTGGAACCAATAACACCAATAAAATAATAAGTGAATCTACTGCNAGAGGAATCAAAATTGTCGTTGTTAANAAGGGGNATTTAGGGTCTTCTATATACCATGATGGCAATACAATTGACCTCGACCCTTACCAAAGGGAGAAAGTCGTAGATACCACAGGTGCAGGTGACGCCTTTAATGGGGCCTTCCTTCATGGAATCATGAATGGAATGAGCCATTATGAGGCGGCGTGCCTAGCAAATATCTCAGCAGGCATGAATATCACTGGCCGCGGGGCTCTAAGTGGTATGGCTAAAGGCGAAGTCATATACGATTTACACAAAAAATACATGGAGGAAATGGGTTGAACAAGGAAGAGAAAATCCAGTTTCTGATAAATTTTCTAGACAATATACAGCCGTGTCCTGGATGTGGTATGAGATGGAGTACCGGAGACTACGAATGTCCGCATTGCGGAGAAGATTTGGACAACAATCTAAGAGTCTGGGCTGAGGCAGCCATAGACCACCTCAACCCGTGACAAAAGTTTAGCTATTAACCCAGTCTACTCCGTTTAATACTAATTCCTGAAACCCTTTGCTCTGATGACTTTTTCCGTCATGTCCCAGAAGGGTTACAAAAACTTTGCCAGTACCGTAGGACCTAGTCCAAGCCAGTGGAAAAGTTCCTCCTGCCATTTCCATATCCTCAGCGCCTGCTCTATTTTTTCCGTAAACCCCTCCCTCAAAATCAGCAGTGATAAATACATCATTCCCTTCTCTGTAATCTATATTCATATACAGCTCATCATCCGTAGTGAATGAAGAAAAANCCATGGCACATGGGTGTTCGCTATTAGAAACATCAACAGAAAAATTGCTGTATGGAGGGTGGAAACTCTGACCCATCACCCATCCTCCTCCGGTGATATCTCCATAGTCATTCCAGGTATCGGGAACACAACCTGATATGTGGATACAGACAAAACCATTTCCGGAGCTGATATATCCCTTTAAAGCGTTCTGTTGGTCAGAGTCTAGGGCCATATCCCCCTCTCTTAGGGTGTTAAAAATCAAAGCGTCCGACCTCCCTAAAGTCCCATCAGTTAAGGCATCTGCATCTTCCCTCACTGTAACAGTATGGCCGGCCCCTTCTAAAAACTCTTTTAAAACCGGGGTGGATTCCTCATATGGATGTCTACCCCCACTCATTAATAATAAATTCATGAAATNCTCCTTTCACCTACTTTACTTTTTAAACTAAGCCGTCACTAAACCATTTGAAGAATCACCAATTTCTCCCCCACCATATAGCCTATTAATATTTTTATAAATATCCGGATTCAAATCTCTTCCTTTTAGAGAAGGATGTTCAGGAGAATATCTATGGGCCCTAAACACCATATTGGTAGGGTCACCGGATCTCAAATCGGGAGCATAGAAAGGGTTTATGTACTCCCAAACAACCCTCCCATTTTTCGTAACTTCAAAGATCCTACCNAAAGCTCCTTCACAAATGAGAGTATTCCCGTTGTCTAACCTTTCGGCACTACTAATATGAAAACTATAGAACGCGAGTGGTGGAGTTTCAGTGTACTCCCATTCAATTTCATTAGTTACAGGATTAACTTCAATAACTCTGGACCTATCCATACCTTGAGAATGGCTACCGTTATCAAATATCAATATGTTTCCATTTTCAAGAACTGTGGGATGATGTTGATGAAACACNTTCCCAGGGCCCCATTTCCAAACAAACTCCCCCGTCTCTCTACTTATTATTCCCACCGTGCTAATGTTTCTGAAGCTTACTAAAAAATCACCATTAGGCATTAAATTTAAGCTATTAGCATGCGTCCATTCGCGGCGATGCTCTAAAGGACAAATTACGTCTTCATCAAAGTCCAATTCCTTGTGTATTTCCCATTCGTTTACAGTCTCTCCACCTGTGCCAATCTCTCTTATAACATCACCTAATATAGTTTTAGGGTCATCCTCTCTGGGATGACCTCCTTTTACCTGTCGAGAGATGTCCTCATCCAGTTCTTTAAATAAAAGTGCCCCTGTATTCCCATTGGGTAACCTAGTGTAATCGTGATGCAGCATAGGATCTTTGTATTCCCATACAATTTCTGAATCCCAATCCATCTCTATAAGCGAAGATGAGGACCCTCCTAGACCTTTGACAATGTCTACATCTTCAGGAGGTTTAGTTCTAGCCAATAAATTCCCATTTTCTAGAAGGTAGGAATATATTATCCCGCCATCGTAGTTCCATCTGTGGACAACCCGGCCCAGATTATCAATCATGGTTGCATGGTTGCCGCCATTGGTATTGAACAAGGTATACCCGTTGAAGGTGTTGGAAGGGGAATTATGTATCAGTCCAACAGGATGGTGAATCGATCTACCCATAGTATCTCCATTTTTGAATTCTAGAGGTTCTATTAAGCCTAAAGAATTACATTGTTAAAGGCGTATCGGTGCGATTAGCCCACTCACCCATTGAGCCATCATAATTTCTTTTATTCTCGTATCCTAAAAGAGTAAGTACAAACACTCCGTGCGCCGCACGGATTCCACCCTGTCAATAAGTTATTACTTCCTTTTCAGGAGTAACNCCGACGGCTTCTAACATACTCCTTAGCTCACTCNGACTTTTTATAGTGTGATACTTGTCATCTGTTATGAAGTTCAACCATTCCAAGTGTACAGACCCAGGAACCCGACCCGACCTAGAATTACCTCTAGAATTTGTCCCCTCCCATTCCCCATCTGATCTCACATCTAGAAAAACAACGTCTGAATCGTCAATCTTGGAAACAGCCTGATCCAAAGTGCATATCAACGTATCATCAGAAGACGGAGTAAAGGTCACTTCTATTGGTACAGGTGGGTCTATAGACACCGGCCTACCCTCGTCAAACCACTTTTTCCATCCACCGTCTAGCACTTTGGCATTGGTGTGACCATAGTAGTTCAATACCCACCAAAACCTGCTAGCCCAAAGGCTTCCACCACTGTCATAAGTCACCACTGTTGTGTTATCTCCTATACCCATACTCTCAAAAAGTTCTTTTACAACNTCAGGCTCTGCTACCCATGGATATGCCTTGGAATCATCTGGGTAAAGAGGATGCTTAATATAGTGATGAACCTTTATCCCAACAGCACCTTTTATATGTGCACGTGAATATGAATCAAACATATCACAATCCACTATCCTGATATTTGGATCATCTATATGATCATTTAGCCATTCAGTATCAACAAGTATTTGTGAATTAACGAAATTTTCAGTGGTCAAAATATCCCTCCATCTCTTTGGCACCTATAAGGCTATGCATAATATCTGTGGTTGCATAAGATAAACGACTAGTTGCCAGCGGTCAAAAAAGGAATCACCTCTTCTGCTATCGTTTCCAAATGGAACATATGGTCAAAAACTGGATTGAACATTAGCATACCGGCACCAGAGTCAATCAACCGTTGCAGTTCAGGAATAATCTCATCGCTAGTTCCCCATATCGACACCTGCGACCCAAGATCTGGGTTGCCATAATTCGCTTTAAACCAAGNCCTCAACTTTTCTTCGGCTCTAGTCCTGTCTGAATCTATTGCAACATAAACCCTTTTTGATATTTTAAAATCATTCTCAGATTTATTGAGATAACTTAATTCCTTTTTAATTATTCCCATATGTTCTACAAATTGATCAGAAGTTGTAGATCCAGCTCCCATCCATCCGTCCCCGTATTTTACAGCTCGTTTTAAAGCATCCGGATGCCGACCNCCAAACCAAATTGGCGGATGTGGTTTTTGTAATGGCTTTGGATAAATTGACAGGCCGTCAAAGTTCCAGAAGTCACCTTCTATGTCAGGAGAATCTTCGGTCCACAGGCTTTTTATAACATTCAACGATTCAATAAAATGGCGCACTCTTTTAGAATCCGGACCATCCATTAGAGAATAGTTTCTGGGATTGCCACCTAATGCATAGCCCAGTATTAACCTTCCGCCAGACATCTGATCCAAAGAAGCCAGTTCTTTGGCTAATAANATAGGATTTCTTGTGGATCCTATTATCACAGCAACTCCAAGATCAGCAGTTGATGTTAATGACGATATATAGCTTAGAAGATTAATAGGCTCTAATGAAGAGATTTCTCCTATGATTTTTTCTTGTACCCAAAGNCCTTTGTATNTAAGNTCTTCTGCGACTGAAACAAATTCTTTGACAAGCCCCATATCAACTGGTCCATCGATAAAAGATTGGGGAACAGAAATACCACTTGGTATGTGCTTATCACCATTATTCACAGAGAACTCCTAATAGTTTATTNAGCTTTCCAATGGTTGGGCACAATTGGCGCTGCATCATGACCAAACAATTTTTCTGTCACCCATTTTTCAGCAAACATCCCATCTCTATAACTTGATCGTTCCGAAGTGTGCAATGTAACTTGGCCACTCATATTTTCTTTAAATTCAGAAAGGGTTTTACTATCATGAAGGCCCCCTTCATGGTCAGCCATAATAAGAGTCTCAGCTGTTATCGCAGATGCGTGAAATTTGAGGTCGTAATAGGCAAGTATTTTAGAAACTTCGTCTCTTTTTTCTGGATTCAGTCTAAGATAATCGTTAAATTCTTCCAAAGGATATGCGGAAGTTTGCGATGCTTGTTTGATTGAGTCATATAGAAAAGATGGGGTCGAAACTATATGGGTGACTGCTCCATGCAAAGCTCCCGCCAACAATGCATTATCATTTCCCCAAGCGACAATCGACGATTTATCGATGTAAGGGCATGTCAACAGAAAATCTAATCCTCTGAGTGTGTCCGCTACTATACCTTTGTAAACATATGTAGACATTGATTCAATCCCATCTGTCAGTTGACCAGGATACATAGCAGAATAAGGGCTGTCAGACGTTCTCATTCCTCTGCAGGCAACAGAAAAAGTGATGTATCTACTTCTTATTTGATTAGATGTTCCTTGTGGGATTATTTCCAAGACGCTAGCATTTTTGGGGACGTAATAAATGACAGGGAATGGACCGTCCCCTTTTGGAACACTGAGATATCCATAAATTTTGTACGGTCCTATACTAGACATATGAACTCCGTAGAGATCTGCGAAGTCAGTTGAACGCATTTGGAGTATTTCAGTCTCAGCAGCCACAGGAATCTCACTTAACTCTTTCCCAAGTGAATACCAAAATTGTCCGAAGTCTATAGGTCTGTTATCGATCATTTCTGCTCTACCTTTTTAAATGCTCGTCAAAAAATTGATCTATTATTGCGGAATGCACATATCTTCCTGCCTCATGTCCATGACCATCATATTCAAATAACTTCTTATCGTTACTACCTATAGCCTCAAAAAGTGAATATCCTGTTTCAGGAGGGCAAACGTTATCTTGTAACCCTAAGTTGATTATGATCGGACAGCTTATTTGATCAGCGAACGATATCCCGTCAAAATAGGCCAGCGTATTCTCCACCTGCTCTGAACTATCCGGATTTGTACGGAGATAGTCATTAATTTCTTGGTAGGGATAAGTATCCGTTAATTCAATAGCGTCCATGAACCCACACAAATACGGCGCTCCTGCAGAAGCAGCTTTGATCTCTTTCCTCATAGCCGAAGTTGTTATTGTTAAGCCTCCCCCCTGGCTACTACCTGCCACCCCGATGCTGTCGCTATCCACTTCTTTTCTGCTCAGTAGAAAATCCACACCACGCCAGGCATCAGCATAGAAACCTCGATACGAATAAGTATTTCTATCCACTATTCTATGTGTAAGTAATCCAGGATACCCTGGATCAAATTGGTTTCTACTTCTGACTTTTCCTCTTGGATTTATAGACAAACATGCGTAGCCTTTAGCAGACCAGTCTTTTGGAATGGGAGGGTCACTTTGATACCCAGGAACCAAAAGGATAGCTGGCAGCCGTTCCTTCGGAGAATTTGGAACTGAATACCAGCCAGATACTCTAACGCGATCCAAACTATCAAAGAAAACTTGATACACGGTGGTATTCTCATCTGATCTGAGTTTATCCTCCTCACATTCGATATTAAGTGCTATTCCAGCTAATTCATCTATGACCAATCCCCAAAATTCGTTAAAATCGTCTGGTTTAATAACCCTGCATTTATAATCTCTGTCCACTCCCATGCTTTTACTCCTATCAATTCAGAAAAGGGCATAAAATTCACAAGCCAAAGGATTTTACCTCAATGAATAACCTAGTCAATCTTATCTATAGAGAATCATAATCTATGGCCAATCTTCTAATAAATTTCGTGAGCGGTTCATAAGAAATTAATAATGCTTTGGTCTATGCACAGCCATGAAAAAAAATATTGGGTATCTTTGGTACTGATATTGGCTATTGCCTCAATTCTCCGACTCAATGGAATAAATTGGGACGAAGGATTCGGCTTCACCCCTCATCCAGACGAAAGAGCTATATTGATGAAGAGTTGGGAAATAGAATTTCCCAGTTATTCCAATCTCTCATTAATTTTTGACCAATCCAACAGCCCTTGGAACCCAAACTGGTTTGCATATGGTAGTTTCCCTATTTATTTATTGGAATTTGTCCAATCCTTTTGGGAGCTGATCACCGGATCTGAAATATTTGACTCCAGAATTATGGCCAGATCACTTTCTACTTTGGCTGACCTCGGGACTATAATTGGAACAGCTCTGTTAGCAAGGGCTTGCTTTGGAAATAAGGTCAGCTTGCTAGCAAGTGTCCTAGTCTCATTTTCAGTAATTCATATTCAGCTTTCAAACTTCTTTGCTTTTGACACCTTTGTAACTCTTTTTTCCATCTGGAC
>PBWI01000002.1 GCA_002728195.1 Chloroflexota bacterium | reverse complement strand
GATATCCAAAACTGCGCGCCACGTAAGCGAGTCAGAGGCCATGGATTATGTACTTGGGTATACCTGTGTCAACGATGTCAGTGCAAAAGAGACTGTAAAAAGTGATCTGGGTAAAGGTCTTTCTATGAGGTGGAAGCATTTTGATACATTTTGTCCAATGGGACCATACATACAAACTGAAATAGAGGACCCGTCAAATTTACGGATAGAATGTTTTGTTAATGGAGAGTTGTCAGGGTCAGGAAATACTTCTGGCATGATATTTCCAATTCCCTATTTGATTAGCTGGGTTTCAGAAGTTATGACGTTATATCCAGGCGACGTGATCCCCACGGGTTGTCCCGAGACTGCTGAAATAAATGTGGGAGATGTTGTTGAGGTAAGGATTGAAGGCATTGGATCGCTTGTAAATCAGGTTGTAAATGATCACTGAAACGAGAGTCCCGTATAAATCAAGAACATGCAATGTTTTGAAATTTTGGATTTGAATATAATGGAGCGAGGTTGGGATGACTCAGCCAGCTGAATGTAGCGTAGGAGTAACAGTGTTATGCGTCAAATGAAGTTAGTTGCCTTCTTGCAAGCTCAAAATTGCACTACACTACCCTCTTCCTGGCGTCACCCGGAGGCGCGAATAGATACCTATTCTCCAGAGTACTACCAACATATAGCTCGTGTTCTTGAAGAGGGTAAATTTGATATAGGTTTCTTTGACGATAGGTTGGCTATGCCTGATATGTATGCAGGTGATCATTCAGAAACCGTGAAAAATGGTATTCGTTGCACAAAGCTTGATGCAGTGACCTGTTTGATGAGTATGGCTGCCGTTACCAAACATCTGGGCTTGGGAGCCACCTATTCCACAACATATTTCGAACCTTTCCATGTGGCTAGGTTGTTTCAAACACTTGATTTAATGACAAAAGGTCGCGCAGCCTGGAATGTTGTTACTTCAGTAAATGACAACGAGGCACGTAACATGGGCCGTGAATCCCACACTGAACATGATACTCGCTATGACAGGGCGGATGAGTTTTGTGAGGCAGTTTTAGGACATTGGGATTCCTGGGACGATGATGCGATAGTTGTTGACAAAGAAAACAATCTTTATGCCCACCCGGATAAAGTTCGCAAAATAGATTTCAAAGGGAAATATTTAAGTTCCCGTGGACCTTTCACGGTACCAAGAACCCCTCAAGGAAGGCCTGTGGTAATACAGGCAGGAGGTAGCACTCGAGGGAAGCAATTTGCTGCTCGCTGGGGAGAATTGATATTTGCAGGTTATCGGAACATCGATGTCGGGAAAATTGAGTACGCGGCATTAAAGAAAGGTGCTGAGGAAGCAGGTCGAAATCCTGATCATATGAAAATAGCTTCCTTAATGTATCCGATTGCAGCTGCGACTAAATCGGAGGCTGAAGATAAGAAGGCCGCTTATGAGCTTCTGTCCAACGACATGGACCAACTGTTGCTACTGTCTGAGGCACTCAATTTTGATTTTTCTACTAAAGAAATGGATGAAGGCTTTACTGAAGACGAATTGGAGGGGCTTCAAGGCATGCAGACGATGAGGGACCGAGTAGTATCCTCAGGAGTTAAGAATCCAACCCCCNGGGATTTTATGAGGATAACCCGAAGAGGNTTANTAAGTGANGGNCACACAATGGTNGGTGGNCCTAANGANATAGCAGACGAAATGGAAGAGTGGTTTCATTCTCCNGCTTGNGACGGGTTTGTCGTAGGNCCTACCCATCAGCCTGGCGCATTCGAAGATTTTGTTAAATTTGTTGTCCCGGAACTTCAAAAAAGAGGTGTTTTCAGGAAAGATTATAGTGGGAACACACTGAGGGATCATTTAGGCTTGGATAGNGCAGCTATAGGCTCGTGGAAGACAAACTATGACACTGTACCATCCTAGGTAATGGTACTTAAATACTTTTAATCATTGCGTTCGGATTTTGAAAGCCCTGTTGCCTCAACAATTTCAGAAACCGATGCTTCCCAGTTATATGCCATTACATGGATCCCAGCGACACCAGTCAAGGTTTTAACTGCATCTACTATTTGTATGCAGGCTTCCACCCCGGCTTTTTGTTGCTCTTTCCGAGGATACTTGTCTATTTTTTCTATTACGTGGTCTGGCACAGCAACGCCAGGTACATTTTCTCTTAACCAGCGGGCAAAACGTGCGGATCTGAGTGGGCCTACTCCAACTAATAATGGAGGAGGAGTTCCTTTGGTTAATCCCAACAGGCGGTCAAGGAAAGATTTAAATCTTTCTATGTCAAAACAATACTGTGTCTGGAAAAAAGAGGCACCAGCTTTGTGTTTTTTGAGTAGCCTTAAGGCTCTTTCTTCGAACGGCGGCACAAATGGGTTCACTGCAGCGCCNAGATACAAATTTGGCTTGGCGTCCAGCTCTCTGCCACTTAAAAATTTGCCTCTCGTTTTTAGGTGGTTCATGGTGGTCAGTAGCGTTACAGAATCGAGGTCAAATACTGGTTTGGCCTCAGGGTGATCGCCAGTTTGAACACCGTCCCCTGTCACGCAAAAAATGTTTCTAACCCCCATTGCATGGGCTCCTATGACGTCTGCTTGTACAGCGATTCTGTTTCTGTCTCTGCATGAAAACTGAATTATGGGTTCTATATCGTTTTCGATAAGTATTGATGCTGCTGCAATGTTTGAAAAATGTGGAACGGCTCCGGTGGAATCAGTGATGTTGATTGCATCGCTATAAGGCTCAAGCATTTGGGCTCTTTCTACCANGGCGTTTTTCTCNATTGAGTCTGGGAGTGTGACTTCTGCTGTTACAGTAAAAAGTCCGTTTTGCAATCTTTGAGCCAGGTTTGAAATAAGTTCAGGATTCATTTTTCCTGCCTAATTCATTAATCCAGGCAGAGGTCCCGGACAAACTATGGTCAAGTTGAGGTTGTATCTCCTGGATAGACTCAGTGAAAACAGTCATTTTGGTGGAATTATCCCAGGCCCTGACCCAGACACATTTCATGTCCGGCTTTATCTCACAATTNCCATCGCTTCTCACACCACCACAAGGGCCATTTCTAAGGGTTTTGGGGCATCCCATTGGGCATACCATGCCGGTGGAGTGAAGAATACATTGTCCGCACATTTGGCATCCAAATAATGGTTTTTTGAGAGCTTTTTCACTCGTTAACATAAACCATATAAAGGGTCTTTTTGTNCCTAATACAGGAATTATTCCCGAGAGTATTTTCAAGCAAAATAAATATGTGGATTCAAACGCACGGACCTTATTCATAAGTTGATTTTACAACTTAATTGGATGCGAATCAGTATCAATTAATGCAAATAAAAAGGTTAGAGTATTTTGCATTTTTGACCTAAGACCTGCCGGTAGATATAAAAACAGTCCTATACCCTTATAAATTTTTGAACGCAGCGATCGCCCCTATCGATGCCAAGGAAGGTCTCACTTACTTCTGAGACATAAAAACTTCCTTCGGAGTCCACGGCAATTCCGTGAGGAGCACCAAATAAACCAGCACCTGGTTCGTGCTTTACTTTTCCGACTATCATCGGGTTTCTACTTGGAGAGTCAGGCAAACCCGATCCTGTTTCAGAATCGTCGACATTTNCTCCAACGTCTCCCCACCTGGAGAGTAAAGTGCCAGAACTATCCAAGATGCTTACGCGGTGATCTAGTTCTGCNACGTAGAAATTGCCATCAGGTCCTTTTCNTACGTCGTTTGGNAAATTTACGTTGNTCCATTCNCCCAGGAATTCACCTGNNTTAGAGAAATATTGGATTCTGTTGTTGTATCTGTCAGTAGCATAGATTTTGTCNTCGTCATCAGTATCGACATACACGCTATGGATAGTGTCAAACTCACCTGGTCCACTNCCGTGTCCNCCCCATGAAAATTTTAGGTTTCCTTCAGAATCAAAGCAATGAATATGCGAATTTCCATAGCCGTCNGATGCATAAAGATCGCCACTCGAGGCTACTGTGAAGTGAGTTGGGCGATTGAATGGGATACCACTTTGTTCTGGAGCATTTATTAAAGGTCGCCCCAGGGTTATTAAAGGCTTGCCGTCTTTCGTCCATTTTCTAACTGTGTGGTCACCTGTATCACTTGTGTATACGGAACCATCAGGTCCTATGCTAACTCCGTGCGGAACTATGAAGTCGAATCCTATCTTTCCCCAACCGCTAAGGTATTCACCCGATTTGTTGAAAATCATAATCGCAGCGTATGGGCCTCGGTTGAAAACATATACGTTGTCATCTTTATCCACGGCTACGTCAGCGACTTCCACGAATGGCCATCCCCTTGGTCTCTTGAAGAAATTTTCAACAACTTCGTATTTGTATTCGCCACTACCAAATGTGCCCATGCTGACTTCCTTTTCCGTGGCACGCCTGGAGGGATTCGAACCCCCGACACCTGGTTCCGAAGACCAGTGCTCTATCCGCTGAGCTACAGGCGCACGGTATGTTTATAGGAACAGAATTGTATCAAATAGGAGAGAAATTGGTTGGGAAATATGGTTATAGATATCGGAGACTAAGAAACTTTGCGACACTATCCAGATGCTTCCTGAACTGTTTCTCCTCCGAGAGTGGTGATTTTGGTCACCTTTATTATGACCGCTACTCCCAATCTATCTGGGTCTCGATCAAGTTCGGGTTGAACGGTTTTCTCCAGAACCTGGTCTCTTATTTCTCCGGAGTCATATATAGTCACATTTCCGTAAAATCGCCAGGATTTTCTTAGTTCAGTATTTCGGTACATAACGACTATATGTGGGTTATCACTTAATTGAGAAAACCCACCCTTTCGAGCTCGTTCCCAAAAGGCAAGTTCGGTATCTGAAAATACCATTACACTCCCCTTGTAGGATACGTTGGGGAGAGCATCTGAGGAAGCAGTGCCAACTATGCAGGGGTATTTGTCCGACAAAGCGTTGTCGATGAGTTCCTTCATTTCAGAGGTGATTTCTATTGCCACTGGAACTTCCTT
>PBWI01000096.1 GCA_002728195.1 Chloroflexota bacterium | reverse complement strand
CTTGCTGCCCGAAAGATTTTAGGGGCCAAAGTTCCGACTATTTTTCCAGGACCATTAGTGCTATGGAAATGGACTGATCATGTCGCTGAAAAAGCCAAGGCTCTCCGCGAATTAGCGGTTGAAACTCCCATGCGATTGATTCCCATGGCAGATTACAGACCTAAATATCCGAAGATAATTCAGGAGTATGAGATTAATCCTAATCACCCCAATTTGACGATCTGGCATAACAAAATTGATGTATGTATCTTTATAGGGGTACACTGCCATATGGCTAATTTATCTCTAAAGATTATACGTGGCGGGACGAATTGTTATACAATAGCGATGTGTGCCATGGCGGGTCATGAAGATGCCTGCCTCTCTTTCCGTGACGCAGACCTTAATATGATCGAAAAGCTGACGGCCATGGTTAAAAAGCTGAAATCAGAGGGCGTTAAATCTCAGGCTGAACCCTTTAATCAATTTGTAATGGGTCCGTCGGGTCCTATAAACCCATAAACGAACCTTCGTAAATATATTATAATACGACTAAAAGTCATTTTTTGAACATTTCAAAGCACTCTTTTTACGGGAGTAAATTTTATGAATAAACAAGTTGAGCCTCAAGATAGAAAAATTATTGCTTCAAAACATGTAAAGCTAGGCCAGAAAAACCAGAAAGGCCAGACCTATACCGATGTNAANGATATNTTTTACAAGGNNAANCAAACNCCNAGCTTNCTGACAGGNAGTGANGTGATTCGAGCTGCNATAAAGATTGCNAGCGTAGGAACTTCAGTTGCNTATCCTATTACACCTCAGAGTGAAGCGGCAGCTTTGATCGGTGAGCTCTATGCTGAAGGTTACTTGGATGAGTATTTCCGTGGCGAGAGTGAATTTGCGGTTATGGGACAATGTGCTGGAGCCGCTTTTGGTGGACACCGTGTTTTCACCACCACCGCTGGTCCCGGAACACTCAGGGCAATGGAAAACTTTCCTATGTGGGCAGGTTCTCGATTNCCCATTCAGGTTTGTGTGACTTGCCGAGGGGTTAATTCTCCTTTGAGTATTCAGCCNGATACCTTGGAAATGCATTATCTTCTCGAGACAGGGATGCTGGTATGGCACGCGGAAACGGCTCAGGATTTATTTGATTTTATCTTGAAGGGATTCATTGTGGCAGAACAGCCTGATGTCCATGTTCCACTAGCAACATGTTGCGATGGATTTTTTGTGACACATACCAAAGATACGGTTGAGCTTCCTCCTGATGATGTATGTTTGACTCCTTATGATCCATACAGAAATCCTCAGCCAGTTATGGATATGGAGACCGCACCGATTCGTATGATGCGCGATCCATTTGTTATGAAATCAAATTATATCAGTTATGCCACNCATGCTTCTTGGCAGCAGGAAATCCATGCGGCGGTTGAGCGTTCTCGAAAGCACACCATCCCACTATTGGGCGGTTTGATCGATGAGCATAACACCGACCGAGAAATTCTTGTGGTTAGTTCNGGGACAGCTGTATCCCAGAGTCGTGAAGCGATTCGGTTGCTGGAAGAGGAAGGCATTAAGGTTGGGCTGGTTAAAATTAAAACCATTCGTCCCTTCCCATATGAGGAAGTTCGACAAGCGACTAAAAATGCAAAGCATATTTTTGTTCCCGAATTTAATGTTAGTGGGTGGCTCGCACGTGAAATTAAAGCGACGATCCCTGACAATGAAAGAGTTTATGCCGGACCTCATGTTGCGGGCGGCATGACCATGCCTTCTGAAGTGATTGTAGATGAAATTAAAAAACACTTAGGCATGGAAACGGCTTCAGCTGTTAGTCTCGGTTAAGACATCAAAAACGATAAATAATTNTCCATTAGGGGAATTAAATTTAAAGGGGAAATATATGAGCAAGGAAAAAATAGTTTTATGTGATGATTTGGCTGATATCATGCCGCCGGAATATCAGGAGTTGGTTGAAGGTGCCACCTTTGGAAATCAAGATCGTGGTTGGAAGGACATAGGATCATCAAAAGAATTGATCGAGCAGCATTCTTTATGCGCGGGCTGTCCTGAGTCCATTGCTTTCCGTTATATTTTGGCTAGCTTACCCGCTCCCGAGGATACGGTTTTTGTGGGGTCCACAGGCTGCACCAGCTTGGTTTTTCCTCATGTTGCGGTGCATAACATCCACTCTTTGTTTGGTAATCAAAACGCTATTGCGTCGGGTTTGAAACGAACATTGAAAGCTCGGTTTCCCGATGTAGAAAAAGATGTAGTGGTTCTGGCTGGTGATGGAGCTACGGTCGATATTGGGNTGGATATGACTATGCAGTCTTGGTTTCGNCAGGAAAAGTTNACTACCATTTGTTTTGATAACGAGCTTTATGCGAACACGGGTGGNCAGGAAAGCGGTTTGATGCAAAAGGGTTTTGTTGCCAAAATGGCTCCAAAGGGTAAGAATTTTGAGAAAGTTCGACTGCCCGAAATTGCCCGAGAAGCAGGATGTGCCTACGTAGCTCTCTTAACCGTTAGTAAGCCTAATCGGGTTGAACAGGCGATTAAAAATGCCATTTATGTAGCTCGTGAAGTAGGCCCAACATTTGTTCAGCTTTATACTCCATGTATTCTTGAGATAGGTAAACAAAGCATGGAAGGCTTAGATGAGATGAAAGATTCAGAGTCAATTGGAGGTCGCTTTGTTCAAAAAGAGTACATTAGTGAAGAAGCGCAAAAACTTCTCGATTCTATTAAAGAAGAAACAAAAGCAAGAAAAAAAGCAGCTAAGGCAGCCAAGGCAGCTAAAAAGCCAGCAAACGTTTAAAGTAAAAGGAGTAAAAGCTTATGAGTAGGATGAATATCCGCATATCCGGTCTGGGGGGGCAAGGGGCCGTAACAGCTGCACATCTTCTCGCTATGGCAGCAAATAAGGATGGAAAATATTCCATATCAAATCCTTTTTTTGGTGCAGAAAAGCGAATGGCTCCTGCAGAAAGTTATGCCAGGATTGGATCGGAACGTATATATGACCGGGGTGAATTGGTTTATCCAGATGTGATTATGATCTTTCACCCACAAGTTATCACCATGCAAAAAAGTTATACAGCTCCATTCTATTCAGGCATCAAAGAAAACGGACTGGTCATTATTAATACGAGTGATGACTTGCTTTCGGAAGAAGATCATCAGCGGCTGGAAGAAATTAATGTCTCCGTTCTTAATCATGATGCTACTAAGCTGGCCTTGGAAATTGGTAAAACAGAGCTTTCTACCAATATGGCAATGATTGGTGCCTGTGCTGGTGTGACCAAAGTAGTTAGTTTGGATGCCTTGGACGGTGCTCTCCAGGATCGTTTTGGAAAAAGATATGTTGCTTCAGGGGGCACAGCTACACTTGACGAGGCGATTAAAAAGAAATACGCCAAGAAAGAAATGCTTCTTAAGGCTAATTTAGAATGTATCACCGAATCCTATAAAATGTCTTCTGAATGGGCCGAAAAGCAGGACTTGAAATTAGTAACTGTTTAAGGTGCATGTGGTAGTCGGTCATTTGTTTTAACCTTTTTTAATGTGGGGGGAGTTTTCAATTGTATAACATAGCTTGGGTAGATAATGATAAATGTATCGCGGAAAAAGGTTGCCGACTGTGCATTATGTACTGTCCAGAAGCAGACTGCATCATGCTTGATGAGTCTACGACAAAAGCAATAGTGATTGAGCCACGCTGTAAGGGTTGTGATCTGTGTAAGGTAGTATGCAGTACTCATAATGCTATTACCATGTTTCCTGTTGATCCGACCACAGGTAAGGTTATCAAGGGAGGCAAGGAATCAGAATCTGCGGCGCTGGGCCAAGCATACTCTGGCTAGTTTGCACCAGACAAAAATTTTGACCCATGGCTCAAGGCCATGGGTTTTTTTTTGCCGTTAGAAACTGGAGGCTTGTTTTTTTGGAACTTAGGAGGTTATTTTTCATCCAATGATAAAGCCTTGATTTATTATTAAACTTTAATTGAAAACTTTTATTGTGGATACTTTTCAGAAAGAGGTCCAGTGTATTCTGTGCCCCGAGATATTTGAGCCGTTGATTGAGCCTGAGGAAGGTAAAAGCACCTACCCTATTTATTGTTCCAACTGCTCCAACTATTTAAATGTATCACGCGCAAACCCGGTGAGAGCTGCCCTCTGTAAAGTTTTGGGTTTGAAAGGAGAAGCGCTAGCTCTTGCGTTTCAAACTGTCTTAGCAACCTGTCATTGTGGTGGCGAATTCAATCACGATTCCGGCAAAAGATGCCCGGATTGTCTTTATAAAATTGAAAGAGAAGCCAGAAAAACCACCAATGATGTGGATCCAGAATTTCGTTGTCCCTGGAACATAGGGGAACTTAAAAAATTTGAAGCCAAATTTTTTGAATATATTTTTCAAAAAGTTGAATCAAAAGAAGAGAGCCTGCAACAATTGATTGAAAAATTTGAGGGCGGGGAAATCGATGCTGAAACTTATATGGAAGAGTTAGAATCCCTGCGGTTTAGAGAGTCCACCCAGGTGGCTGTAATCCAGGCCTGGGCAATGATACTGGGTTCCAAGGTAGCATTTCGAGCTGCAGAAGAGCACGAGCTTGTAGAAAGGTATGGTACCCGGATTCTGGTCAGTATTGCCGATGCCATAGAAATAAGCGAAGGTAAATCGGTATTGACCACTTTAGCGGAAGAAAAGAAAAACTGGGATGGCCCCGTTGAGAGAGAGCTGAATACCTTCATTGCCAAAATTGGAGGTGGTTTCTAGCCCATTTGGTGTAGGGTCAATAAGTCTTTGCTAGTTTTGCCAAAAAAATATCCTCAATTTTTTTATCTAGTGTGTCTATATTACCTCCCTTGCTACGGAGAAAACCGATTGACTATCTTTTGTACCGAAGACAAATAAGAACTGCCAAAGAGGTTAAGGTGATTCAATAAGTGGTAGAGATTGTATAGATCTTTTCTTTCATGGTAACCATGATTCATAGGAAAAGCTTCATGGTAAGCATCGTAAAACCTTTCGGGTAGCCTGCCAAAAAGTTCTGTCATAGCTATATCAGCCTCGCGCAGCCCATAATAGACCGCAGGATCAAATATGCAAGGGTTTCCATTTGAGTCAGGGAAATAATTTCCAGACCAAAGGTCTCCGTGCATCAGTGCGGGTCTTTCTCCAGAGGTATCCAAAAACCGGTTTAAATTCTCACAGAGTGAATCGATTTTTTTGTCAATAGAAACGGGCAGAAGGCCCGCTTTCTGAGCGAGTTGCCTTTGAAATTGAATTCTATGGTCTCGAAAAAAAATGATTCCATCCTTTTCGAGGTTATTTTTTTGTGGGGTGCTACCTATAAAATTATCGTGGTCCAAACCGAAGTGATCCTGACTTATGCGGTGAAGTTCTGCCAGTTTCCGGGCAAGCC
>PBWI01000095.1 GCA_002728195.1 Chloroflexota bacterium | reverse complement strand
TATCCTTGTTCATACGCAAGGCATATTGCATTAGGAAGATCAGTTCTTACAAACTCTTTACGACTCTGATAGACATACCTTCTGTCAAACTTTGTGAACCCAATCTCTCCGTAACCAAGTTGCTTAGCTTTATCTCGTATGTCCTCCGTAAGATCTCCTGCATTTACTGACGGATTTGGATTCTTATCTCCAGAATGTCTTATCTTTTCAATCCATGGGGCCATCTTCTTTTGGTAATCACTGTAGAGTTCTTGTGTTGCCGGGGTATGCTCCGATCTTTCACTTTGAGCCCACTCTGCCGATGCGCTATGCTCCAACGCAAAACTTTCCAGAGGAAATTCCCTGCTGTAATAGGACACTTCTGCATCTCTTTGTGGAATACCCTCAACTTTAAGAAGATCTTCAGCTATTGGAATTTCAATGTCGGCATCTCCATAAGTTAAACCGGGCCTACTAATAATTTTTCCGATTCTACGCTTTGCCAAATTATCAACTCTCGCTTAATAGTTTTTTTACCGTGGGATAGATGAGATTATAGAACAAGTTTTATTTGATTTTTTACCTGTGGAAAAATATTGTGTACAGTTATGCTTGTATGTAGATAAAGATATGGAGTGAGATTTGACTCAAGGTATAAGAATAGAAAAAGTCGGAGTTTATGGCGACAAAATATTAATACGGTGGGACGACGGCCATGAAAGCACATACGGTGCTAGAGAAATCAGAATCAGTTGCCAATGTGCTGAATGCGTAGAAGAATGGAGTAAAAGGCAATTGCTGGATCCTGCTACCGTACCTTCTGATTTAGTTGCAGAGGACCACTTAATGATAGGAAATTATGCGATTCAATTTTTATGGAGTGATGCTCATTACACCGGCATATTTCCATTTGATACCTTACGCCAAATGTGCCCTTGCAGCACCTGCAATTGATATTTGACAAGGCTGAGCAGTTTGAGCTGACAGCAACCTGTTTCGAGAGTTAAGCTAACCCTATCAGGAGGGTCGCGGCTGCAATCCTCCTGATAGGTTCATAAATTGCTATACAGGTTTGAACTTGGGAAGTGCTAATTCATCTGTTATGTCTTCAAACACAACTTCCAAAGCCATTCCTATCTGTAAATTCTCGGGGGTAGGATCTTCTATCACTATGTTAGTGGGCATTTTAGGTCCTTCCTCTAACTCCACTACAGCCGTGACAAAGGGAACATCATCAACGAAGCCAGGATGAGGTGCTCTCTGAACTATTCCATAGGTAAACAAAGTCGCTTTCCCTGAAGCTTGTATCCAATCTGTATCCTTTGAAAAACAACATGGAGAAATATCACGAGGGTAAAAATACGCATTCCCACATGCTTTGCAGTTCCTTAGCCATAATTCTCCCTGCTTTGCCTTTTGCCAGTAAATATCTGACTCTCCCTGAGGCACCGGTATCGGTTTGTTATAAGCCATTCGTATACTCCTTAAATTAATCTACTGCTAGAACAGTGGTTCCAGTTGAGGAAAGCGATCCACCGGTTCCATTTATAAGGCAAAGTTTGGGGTCATCCAGTTGCCTATCACCACACTCACCTCTTAACTGTCTTACCGCCTCTAGAACAAGGAACATGCCATACATTCCTGAGTGTGTATAGGACAATCCTCCTCCCGAGGTATTCATAGCAAAATCTCCGCCTGGGGCTGTTCTTTGATTCGCTACAAAATCCGGAGCTTCACCAGGTCCACAGAATCCTAAACTTTCCAAGGTGGCTAGCACTGTGTAAGTGAAGGAGTCATAAATCATAGCCAGATCTATATCATCGTGCGTTACACCTGATCTCTCTAATGCGGATGGACCGGTGTTCTTCGCAACTGTCCTGGTTAAGTCTGGCATTTGGCTAATTAGATTGTGGTCATGAGATTCTGCTGCTCCCAAGACCCATACTGGTTTTTTCTTGGCATCTCGTGCTCTTTCTGCAGAGGTAATCACATATGCTCCGCCTGCGTCTGTCACCAAACAACAGTCCAGCAAATGGAATGGCCATGAAATCCACCGGGAATCATGATAATCATCAAAAGTCATATCATCTTGCATATAGGCTTTAGGGTTAAGTTGTGCCCACTTTCGAGTAGCAACAGCCACCTCTGCCATGGCCTGCCTAGTTTTGTCTTCACCATATTGATGCATATACCTTCTGGCAGCCATTGCATAGTTGATTGGTGCACCAAGAAATCCATACGGACTCTCAAACTGAGATCCTGGATCAGCTGCATCCCCCCCTGGTCGGCTTCTTCTACTTCGACCAGCTTCTCCATGCGTCACAAGAGCAACGTCACAATAGCCTGCATTTATAGCTGCCATAGCATGGGCTATATGAATTATGAAAGATGAACCACCAACAGCCGTCGTATCTGTGAAACTTGGTTCAATACCCAAGTATTCAGCTAGGTTCAAGGTAGATGTACCAGCAGTAAATAGCCCATTCACATCTTTCATAGACATGCCTGCATCGTCAAGAGCATTGTAGGCTGCTTCCGCGTGGTGAGTTAAGTTCGATTTATCAGGAACTTTCCCAATTTCATCGGACTCATCCACCCCGACGATGGCAACCGTTTTTCTTAAATCGGTCATTAATTTATGTACCTCCATGTTTAGATGACATTCTGTCTGAGACAACTGCAATCAGATCACTGACTATGCAAAGTCCAGAGGGAAGAATACATCTAAATCTCTTTATACACAAACCTATATATAAATCGATTTACCAATTGGTGAATGATCCATCATTTCTCCTCAGTTGAGGAGGCCATCCCGTCGGATCCACAATTTTGTTTATGGCCAGTTCTTCGTTGAAATCTACTCCCATCCCTGGTTCATCAGGACACCATGCGTAGCCGCCTTCCCATTCGATCTGTTTGGGAAAGAGGTCGGTAGCATAAGAGCCTGGTCTGCGAGGCATTTCCTGCACACCCACGTTGGTTGAAGCCATACAAAGCGCGACGCAAGCAGCCGCACTTACTGGACCCAGAGGATTATGAGGTACGATGTCGATGTAGTGCGTCTCAGCCCAGTGAGTTATCTTTAAAGCCTCTGTAATTCCACCAACTATGCACAAATCAATGCGAGCATAATTTATCAATTCTTCCTCTATAACTTCTCTGAAGGGCCATTTCGTTGCCCACTGTTCTCCGGCTGCAATAGGCAAAGAGACGTGTCTAGCTAAAGTACGATAGCTAGCAGGATTTTCAGACCTGAGAGGATCTTCCATAAAAAAAGGTCGATATGGTTCAACGGCCTTACATAATGCCACCGCATGGGCAGTATCCAGACGGGTATGCATATCAAAACATATTTGTATGTCCGGCCCGATAGCTTCCCTAATAGTAGCTATTTGTTCTTCCGCTAACCTAACAGAGTCAATTGGTTCCAAAGTGTTCATATTATTCACATAAACACTAGAAGGGCCGGTTTCCGGCTGATGCCATCGCACAAACTTCCATCCATCTTCAATATGCCTTTTGCAATTATCCAGAAGATCGGCCACAGTATCTCCTTGTGTATGCGGGTAACAAATCACTTTGTCTCTTACAGGGCCTCCTAATAATTTATATAATGGCATTTCTAACGCCTTGGCTTTTATATCCCATAGTGCTATATCAATTGCACTGATTGCACAGGAATAAACTTTATCGGCCGGGAAAAAACCTCCTCTAAACATGTATTGCCACAATTTTTCGGTACTAAAAGGGTCCTCCCCGATCACGATTTCAGATAAATGTTCGATAGCCTTACCAATCGCACCCCCCCAATTTCGAATTCCTACTTCCCCTAATCCATAAATTCCAGAATCGGTTTCAACTTTTACTATGTAATAAACTCTCCCGTCCTCATCAGCTATTGGGAAACTCTTTATTCCGGTCACTTTCATTCGAATACCTCACCTTTTCCAGTAAACTCATATTAGCCATTTGGATAAATGTATTCAGTACGGTATCCCAAGCCAAAATATGGGTCAATTAGATATAGAAATATTTAAAAATAATGCTAATATTTTTGGGTGTTTACTTTATCTGATCGGAAATTTCAATCAATCGTCGATATGGCTATGGCCAAGATGCCTGATGAATTAAAATCATGTCTTAAAGAAATAGATGTTGTAGTATCAGATATAGCTGAGAAATCTGATCTTCTTGGCACTGATCTTCAAAATGAAATTGATCTACTGAGCCTTCTTGAGCGCATCCCAAAATCAAATACTTATCAACCTGACTCTGTACTGAGGGGGCAATTAACTATTTTTAAGATGGCAATCGAAAACATTTGTGTAGATGAGGAAGAAGTAACGTCTGCAATATCAATCACACTTTTAGAAGAATTAGGCTATCAACCCAGCTTGTAAACACCTTGCGACCATTTACAAATTTCAGATTCAGTTAATCTCTCAAAACTCTTGCATCCCCCACCCGTTTCGTTATTTGTTGCTGATCTAGGTAATCTAGTACAGCCAATGCGTATTTCCTGCTTGTCTGATAAAGGTCCCGGAAATCGCCAACAGTTATTTCATCGTTTTGGGATATATAGGTNCGCACACCTAACAACATTNCATCAAATATTTCCCTGGAAAAAACNACCCCGTCAGCTACTTTAACAAGTCTCCCTTTTTCTAATAGAAAATTCAAAATGTCATCATCTATCTTTAGATCAGTTCTAGGTGAAAATCTTCCTTCTGCTATATCACTAACAAATCTTTCAGCATACTGATTTTGTTCCTCTGAGAGTTCAGGTTTGTAACCATATATTGAAATCAAAGAGTTAGATTCCGTCAAATTCTTTGCTTCCCGGAGCATACTAATTACGGAACTGAAACTTGCCTGAGACAAACTGAGTTTGTTTCGCAATTCTTCTCTCGATATGCCTTGCCTTAATGGGAATTGCTGATGAAACAACTCGAGGTTTTTCGTCGCTAAATCAACCAATCTCTCCCAACCTTTTTTTGAAAAAAAATGTGCACTCTTTATATTATTTGACGTTGCAATCAAAGCCTTTTCTTCAATCAGAGTTTGCATATTATTAATCAACTCGGCTGCATCAGAGGATGACAATGAGAGCAACAAATCAAAACTGCAAGAAGGGTTCGAGTCAACACAGCTGACCAGTATTTCAGAAGGTGTTCCGTATTGCAGTGACTCTAGGCGCTGCAGTGTCGGAGAATGTCTTCTCCTATGCCTTTTTGCATTAGTATCTACAATGTTGCCGCCACCCAAAGTTGTCATATTTGACCGAATAATGAAATGATCACCCCTTAAAACAGGTAGTGACTTATCTGGTTTAAGTTGGGCCCACGTACTTTGTCCAGGTTGTACTTCCTCTCCATCTAG
Organism: Chloroflexota bacterium; assembly: GCA_002728195.1. Classification (GTDB taxonomy): domain Bacteria; phylum Chloroflexota; class Dehalococcoidia; order Lucifugimonadales; family UBA826; genus UBA11996. The sequence goes on along the minus strand of PBWI01000095.1, from coordinate 5,257 downwards.
CAAGCGAAGGCGAGAAATAACTTCAGAGCTTCCGGTATGCAGATTTACATACATGTTGTGGCGTAAAGGATTCGGAGCATCTTCAACCACATGCAATCGGACATCNAAAGCTTCAGACATNTGGACTGAATTAGGAAGACTTAAAACATCTCCCCTGGAAATTTGAGTGGCTTCAATCCCTGACAAATTTGCTGCAACCCTGGTGCCTGGTCCAAATACAGTTTCCGCCTTACCATGAGATTGAAGNCCTCGGATACGTGCAGACAAGCCACTTGGCATGATTTCTATCTCTTGTCCAACTGATAAAGACCCATCTATTAAGGTTCCTGTAACCACGGTGCCAAACCCACTGATCGAAAAGGATCTGTCTATTGGTAATCTAGGTCTACTAAGATCTTTCTTTACTTCGGTGTTATTGAGGGCACTGTCTATGGATTCCATCAGCTCTACAAGCCCAACTTTTGTTGCAGCTGAGACCGATACTATTTCAGCATCTTTAAGAGTAGTCACACTCAGCATATCTTGGATTTCAGAATGAACCAACTGAAGCCAATCTTCATCAACCAANTCTTTCTTTGTCACTACAACAACACCATTACTCACTCCCAGTAAATCTAAAATTGCAAGATGTTCTCTGGTTTGGGGCATTACAGATTCGTCGGCAGCAACTACCAAAAGGGCCATATCTACTCCCCCAACTCCTGCAAGCATATTGCTGACAAATTTTTCGTGACCAGGAACATCTACAATGCTTACTTCTCTACCAGAAGGGAGAGTTATCCAGGCAAAACCTATGTCAATCGTCATGCCCCTATCTTTCTCTTCTTGAAATCTATCCGGATCTATNCCGGTTAAAGATTCCACNAGTGTAGATTTCCCATGNTCNACGTGACCAGCTGTACCAATAACAAACACAATAATCCCTCAATTTACTACCAAATGTGTCTCCCGAANATTACAATACAATATGATACAAAANTGAACCTAAATTNATACAAGNNTTNAGCGCTGCTANGGTACTCATTAAAGGCAATAAAATTGGGAGGAACAACCATGAATGACGCGGTAATTGTTTCAGGAGCCAGAACTCCTGTAGGTAGGTTTGGAGGGGCTTTCAAGGACATTAGTGCCCCAGACCTAGGAGCTATTGCAATAAAAGCTGCCATTGAGAGGNCTGGNATATCNCCAGAAATGGTNGACGAGGTTGTGTTAGGTAACGCTATTCAAGCGGCTGAAGCTGGTTACGCTGCCCGGTTAGCTTCATTGAAATCNGGCATCCCTCACGATACACCTACGATAGCGGTGAACCGCCAATGCTCTTCAGGCCTTGAAGCAATAAATNTGGCCGCTCAACTTGTCCGTACAGGAGANGCCGAAATAGTTGTTGCCGGCGGCACAGAAAATATGAGCCAGGTACCGTTCCTTATAGAATACAAGGCTCGGTTTGACGGATTAAGAATGGGTAATTCACAGTTGGTGGACGGCCTTACCGAAGGTTTGGGATGTCCAGTAAACAGATACCATATGGGAGTAACAGCTGAAAATGTTGCAGAGCGATTTTCAGTTTCTAGATCCGATCAAGACGAACTTGCCCTAATCAGCCANCACCGTGCAAGCACTGCAATCAGCCAAGGCAGATTTTCTGGCCAAATCACTGAAGTATCGGTCCCACAGAGAAGAGGCGACTCTATNATTGTTACTGAAGACGAAGGCCCAAGAGCTGANACAACTATAGAGGGNCTAGCAAATTTAAGACCTGTNTTTAAAAAAGATGGCACAGTCACNGCAGGAAATGCTTCAAGCATTAATGACGGATCNGCTGCAGTCGTAATGATGTCTGCAGCAAAAGCGGCAGATTTAGGNTTAAAACCTAGGATGAAATGGCACACAAGAGGAATCGCAGGGGTAGAGCCTGCTGTGATGGGTACAGGACCAGTTCCGGCAGTGGAAAAAGCCATGAAGAAATCTGGAATGTCNGTTGATGACATTGATGTCATTGAACTTAATGAAGCTTTTGCATCCCAAGCGCTATATTGCATAAGAGAACTTGACCTTGACATAGATAAGACAAATATAAATGGTAGCGGCATAAGCCTCGGGCACCCAGTTGGAGCGACNGGTGCAATCATGACAGTCAAGTTGATGGAAGAAATGGCAAGATCCGACTCGTCAACCGGCCTGGTCACAATGTGTGTAGGAGGNGGTCAAGGAGTTGCAACAATTTTTGAAAGACTAAATTAAATTAATCAAGGATCTTACAATGCCTATAAACACTGACGACCCTGGAGTAAAAACAGTCCTAGACAATATGGAAACTATAGTCGCAGCTGAAGGAGGNTCACTAGATATAGTGTCTCTTGACGAGAATCAACTACTTGTTAAATACAACAAGGGAATAAATGAGGAATGTCCAGAATGTGTGCCTGATCATGAAATGGTAAAAATGATGATTGAAAACTCTCTCACCATATACGCTCCACATATATCCCTGTCTGATTTGTTGTGATTAGCTAAGGGAGCATATCAAGGTATTTCAACCCTGATCCGGTGTTCAACAACAGAGTTGTTTCCTCCGAATCGATAAGATTATATTCGATTAGTTTTTTTGCACCGCAGGCTGTAGCTGCTCCTTCAGGACATACGAAGAAGCCTTCAAGACTCCCAATTATATTGGTCATATCCGCCATTTCTGTGTCGGAGACCGTAAGAGCACACCCACCGCTTTCCCTTATAGCATTCAAAATTAGATAATCTCCTATGGCACTTGGTACCCTCATACCAGCAGCCATAGTGGATGCATTTTCCCACGGCTCAGCAAATTCATCACCATTTTCGAAAGCCCTAACTATAGGAGCACAATTTTCAGCCTGAATTGCAAACATTTTTGGACGCTTTGATGATATCCAACCTAAATCTTCCATTTCCTGGAAGGCCTTCCACATACCAACTATCCCAGTCCCACCGCCAGTTGGATAAATTATGTTATCCGGCAATATCCAACCTGATTGTTCGGCAATTTCATAACCCATTGTTTTCTTCCCTTCCACTCGGTATGGTTCTTGCAAGGTCGAAACATCAAAGAGACCCATTTCAGTTGCTTTTCCCCTTGAAATAACACCTGCATCACTTATCAGTCCGTCAATTAAATTGAGATTACCACCTGATACAGTAACCTCTTTTTGGTTAGCTTCAGGAGCGTCCTGTGGCATAAACACAAAAGCCTCCAAACCCGCCCTAGCAGCATATGAAGCCATAGCACCTGCAGCATTTCCAGCCGAGGGCATAGTCAATTTGTTGATACCTAGCTCTTTCGCCTTAGAGACCGCTGCCGAGAGGCCTCGAGCCTTAAAGGAAGCTGTTGGGTTCAAACCTTCATCTTTTAAAAAAAGTGCCTTTGAACCAATTTCCCCTCCGAGAGCTTTTGTTTCAAAAATGGGAGTAAAACCTTCACCTAAAGTCACTACATTACACTCTTCACGTATCGGCATCATCTCAAAATATCTCCACATATTTGGAGCTCTACCCCGCAAAAGGTCCTTAGTGAAATTCTTAGAGGCTGTGGATATATCGTACCTTGGGTAGAGTACTTTACCGCATTTGTCGCACAGTCTCATCGGCTCATCTGCTGAAAATGTTTCACTGCAGTATGTGCACTCTAAATTTGTGAGATAGCTTTTCATATTTGATAACCTCTTTAGGCCAATTAATTTTCAAATCACTTAATAAGCGAATGAAAGTATGATACAACGATGAAGGGAAACTGATGATATTTATGAAATCAAAAACAGGAGAATTAACTAATGGATGAATATGATGTCATCGTCATTGGCGGCGGCACAGCTGGGTTCAGCGCAGGAATGTACTCCTCTAGATTAGGTCTGAAGACATTATTGCTGGAAAGATTAATTCCTGGAGGTCAGATAATAAATGTGGAGAAAATAGAGGATTACCCCGGGTTTCCTGAAGGTATAAGCGGTGCCGATTTTTCAAGTAAGCTCCAAGATCAGGCCATCAGGTCAGGTACTGAATTTGCCATGTCAGAGGTGAGTGGGATTAGGAAACTGGACAATCGGTGGTCTGTTGAAACATACGAAGGGGAAAAAACTGCAAAATCAATAATATTGGCAGGTGGGTCAACATTAAATAGGCTAGGCGTACCAGGAGAAAATGAACTGGTAGGAGCTGGAGTGTCCTATTGTGCCACTTGTGATGGTGCTTTTTTTATTGATCAAAAGGTAGCTGTAATAGGTGGCGGGGATTCGGCACTTCAAGAGGCTATAACTTTAACGGAATTCGCCTCTAAAGTAGAAATATTTTGTAAATCAGAGACCTTACACGGGCAGCAAATACTGCAAAATTTGGTTTCAAATAATGAAAAGATAAAAGTTCATTTGAACGTAGAAGTAAACGAGATACATGGTGACGGTATGGTGGAAGGAATTTCGCTCATAGATCTCCTTTCTGGAGAATCAACGAGAGTTCACATGGACGGTGTGTTCATATTTGTTGGACTGACGCCTAACTCTGATTTCATCAAAGGTCTAGTTGATACTGACAAGGGAGGACATATCCAAACTGATATAAATCTTGAAACATCTGAAAAAGGTATTTTTGCAGCAGGAGACATAAGAGCAAATTCTGCCTCACAACTAATAAGTTCAGCTGGTGATGGAGTTACTGCTGCTGTAAATGTAAAAAAGTATCTTACGAGCCAGAAACCCAACTGATCATTTTAGGATATGTTTTACAAATATCCTCAAACATACCAAATTCCAAAAATTCATAAAGGCGGCAGGTTATTTATAGATGAACTGGGTATTAGTGATGCTAGGGGGATCTGTGGGAGCTGCATGCAGATACGGTGTAGACCGTATGTCATATTCATACCTTGGCTCTAGTTTATTGGGGACTTTTTCAGTCAACATTATCGGATCACTCATTTTAGGATTTTTGGTTGGTTGTGCTTTGAACAAAACCAACTGGAACCAAGAATATTCACTACTACTGGGCGTAGGGTTTTGTGGATCATTTACCACTTTCTCGGCGGTGACCGTGTCTAGTGTACAGCTGATATCCAATGGGAATTACACAAAAGCCATAATTTTTTTGGTTTCTAGTGTAGTAATAGGTTTAATGGCAGCTCTAGCTGGTATGTGGATAGCAAAGATACCATTTAATTTTTATTAGTATCCAAGTCTTCCATCAGTTTTGCCGCTTCTTCAACTTCCCCTCCAGATGGTATCTGCCCGCCATAGCA
>PBWI01000094.1 GCA_002728195.1 Chloroflexota bacterium | reverse complement strand
GAGCTTTCCTTGATGTGTGGTGTAAGGACTTCAGGGGGCATGTGTATGTAACTATCAGAATATGTCTTCTCTGGCACTTCCGCAGCTTTTCTGTTTGACAAACTAATATACAAAGCTCGGAATGCTAACCCTAATATTCCAAACCCTATCAATAATAATTGCCATGATTTGATAGATATTGGAGGTTTAACTATTGATATTCCTGCATATGCAATGAGTATTATTTTTATCCATCCGATGAGGTCGCTCCCTCCAAAAATGTATAAGCCGATATTTCCACCTATTGATCCCGTTCCCATATTGGATATCGAACGAAAATCAGTGAAATGGATATTGCTAATCGCACCCCAAATAGCTGCGGTGATGAACAAAGTGCCAACAATTTGTCTGGCATTGGTCCAGCTGAGTTGGTTGATATTTTGTAATCCGAGAAAAACCGCAATGGCTATAAACCATACTGAAGGTAAAATGATGCCAAGGCCGGTCCAGATCACAAAGGAATTTAGAGGTGCCATAATGGGATTAGGGAATGTGCTGGCCCAAAAAGTGGTGGCAATTATTGGTACCCACAACAAGCCAGCAAAGCTGACCCATATCATTGCTGAACTAAGCTTTATGGTAGCGATTGGTCGGTCGTTTTCAGCATGTTGGTCCATACCATACCTGTACAGTGTCTTTGATCAGGAAGAATCAATTAATATATATAACAGTCTAGTAAACCTATCCAGGTTTTTACTAGCAGAGTTTGCACAAAATTATTACGGTTTTGCTATAGTTTAATGATTAATATATGTAGTACCAGAAGCCACTCTTGGTCCTAAAATTGCTTTGTCCTTTGTTATTTCCACTGTGTAGCCGTCTTCAATTAAGAAAATATTTTGAGCCTCTACTCCACTATTTTCAGCTATTTTTGCGTGTGCTACCAAATGTCTAGTTTCACCATGGATTGGTATGAAATATTTTGGCCTAACCAAAGTTATCATGCGCTTAAGATCATTTTGACTACCATGGCCATGGACGTGTACCAACGAAATACTTTGATATATGACCTCGCCACCCTGTCTGAATATATTATTTATCATGTGAGAATATCTGACTTCATTTCCCGGGATAGGAGAAGAAGATATAACAACAGTATCTCCTTTTTGGATCTTCAATTCACTATGTCGCATGTTAGAAATTAATCCCATAGCGGAATTAATTTCTCCTTGGGCCCCAGTCGTTATTAATACAATTTGATTGTCATGCAAATTCGATGACTCTTTTAAACTAATTACAGTGTTTTTGGGATCACGAACGTATCCTGAGTCCAATGCAAAATTGAGATTTCTAATCATACTGCGACCCACCACAGCCACCTTTCTCTCTAATTTAGTGGATATATTTATAATCTGCTGTACTCGAGATAATAATGAGGAAAACGTCGCGACCAATACTCTTCCTTGAGCATTTCTAATAATTTCTTCCAGATTCGTGGCCAAAACTGATTCTGAATCTGTGTGTCCCGGTTTTTCAGCATAGGTAGAGTCTGAACATAGTATTAGATTTTTATTGGAGGACAAGCTTGATAGGTATTCTGTATTTATAGGGTTTCCAATGGTGGGATTATCGTCAAATTTAAAATCTCCAGTATGAACTAATGAAGCAGTTGCCGTTTTAACCAAGATACCTGCTGAATCTGGAATTGAATGGCAGACTGGAAAGAATTGGAACTGAAATTCACCTAGTTTATAGGATTCGTAAAAATCTACGATGTGGAGGTTATCCTTGTTTTTATTACCAATTTTGAATTCTATAAAATTCTTTGTGAGAGGAGTTGAATAGACAGGAACTTGGAATTGGCTTAAAAAATATGAGAGCCCTCCAATGTGATCATCGTGGCCATGTGTAATCAATATTCCTTTGATCATGTTTTTTTTGTCGGATAAGTATTTGGTGTCAGCCACCCCAAAGCCAGAGTTTGAATTGATTTCAGAAGGGAATGCTATGCCTGCATCAATTATCAAAATTTGACTGTTGTATTCAACAACCATCATGTTTTTGCCGATTTCACCCAAACCGCCTAAAGGTATTATTTTCATTGGTATGTCGTTCAAGATGCTATTCAAATAAATTTAATTGAGTATTAGGCTTTGTCTGAATGTCAGATAAATCTGTATTACTTTTCTTATATAAAAGCGTATTAATTTTCTGAAAGTCCTGAATTAGTTTTGGTTTCAAGCTTGGATTGTATAAAGCCGCGGCAGGATGATAAACCGGAAGAATCTTAATCCCTTTCCAATCTCTTACAGTTCCTCTAGATTGACTTAGTTTTAAGTGTGGGAAAAATTTCGCAAAAGAAAATCGGCCCAAGGTCACTATTACTGATGGGTTGACCAGGGAGATTTGGAGATCGAGATACCGTTCACATACAGATATTTCAGATAATTGAGGATCCCTGTTGCTAGGAGGCCTGCATTTGAGCATATTTGTGATGTATACCTCAGACCTTTCTATTCCTGAGCCTACTAGGAGTTCATCTAATAGGCTTCCAGCTCTCCCCGCAAACGGTTTTCCTGTTTTATCCTCATTGGACCCAGGAGCCTCTCCTATTAGCATAAGGTTCGAATTGTGATGGCCATCGCCAGGGACAGTGAAATTCCTGGTTTTTGACAAATCACATTTTGTACATTGAGCAATGTCACTTTCTAGTTCAGATATTGTGTCTGGCGGCAAATTAGACAATTCAGTAATTCCATATATCAACATGTTGAGGTGTCTATTATGTTAACTTATATATTAATTAGAATGGTTATTTAGATTCGTAATCTTGAGGTTCCACCTAGCGGGTTTGGAATTGTGTTCATATGAGAAAAACAGGAATATTTGGGTATCCTTTGGGGCATTCTATATCGCCACACTTTCAAAATGCAGCTTTCAATAATTTGGGAATAGAAGCTACATATACAGCTTGGCCTGTTGATCATGCTGAGCTACCCGAAAGAATTCAAACTTTGAAGCAACCGGATTTCTTAGGTGCAAATGTAACCATTCCATATAAGGAAGCAGTGATCCCTCTACTGGATGAAATAGATGAAGGGGCATTAAAAATTGGTTCAGTGAATACCATAGTCAACCACTGCGGCACTTTGGTAGGTCATAACACAGATAAAGTGGGGTTTCTTCGGTCGATTTCAGAATATGGAAATTATGAACCAGCAGGCCAGGATGTTTTATTAATAGGTGCAGGAGGAGCTGCCAGAGCTGCAGCCTACGCGTTGATGGAAGCAAAAGTTAATACCCTTTGGATAGCTAATAGGACTTATGAGAGAGCAAAGCGCCTGGCAGATGAATTTTTTCAGGTGGGAGAAGTTAAACCAATAGGATTGAATGACGTGGAGTTTAGTAAAGCTGCTGCTTCAGTATCTCTAATTGTTAATTCCACATCTNTGGGTATGAAACATACCTCTGAGGCCCAAATCAATCCGTTGGAAAGGTTAAATATCAAAAGCTCCACTTTGGTGAATGATATGGTCTACAATCCCCTTTATACTCCTATGTTGACAAACTTGGAAAATAACGGCATTAGGATTTTAAATGGGNTGCCTATGCTTGTTCTTCAAGGGGCTGCTTCTTTTGAACTTTGGACAAGTCGGGAGGCTCCAGTTGACATTATGTTTTCTGCCGCTCAGCAGGCACTATTAGGTCAATCTGACTGAACAGCCTGATCCTTTAGTGATTGGAGNTTTATCANCGCTTCTAAAGGAGTCATGTCGTNTACATCTATATTAGCTANCTCTTCCTGAAGCCAATTTTTGTTTGAGAACATATGGGTCTGGAATGATTTTTCCAGTTTTTTGTTCATGGCGGAATCGCGTGTGTATTTGTTATTTTCCAGCATAGTCAGTATTTCCCAGGCCCTTGATACAATCCTAGGCGAGAGGCCAGCTAATTTCGCGACATGTATTCCGTAACTTTTATCTGCCCTTCCNGGCATTAATTGCCTTAGGAAAGTCACTTCCCCGTCCACATCAGAGATGGATACGTGCAAATTAGTTATTCTTTTTANGTAATTGGATAGTTCAGTCATTTCATGATAATGCGTAGCGAAGAGAGTTTTGCAGCCTAANGAGTTTTCTTCATGAATAAACTCTGCAACGGATTGGGCAATTGCCAACCCATCATATGTACTAGTGCCACGGCCTATCTCATCTAATATTATCAGCGATTTACTTGAGGCCTGATTCAAAATGTATGCCGTTTCTAACATTTCCACCATGAAAGTAGATTGACCTTTGGTTAAATCGTCCTGTAGACCTACCCTAGTAAATATCCTGTCCACGATTCCAATTGTAGCTGATTCAGCTGGTATAAAACTGCCAATCTGCGCTAGCAANGTTAAGATACCTACCTGCCTAAGATATGTNGATTTACCAGACATATTAGGTCCAGTNATCAGTAATATTTGGTCTTTCGTATTCGAAAGAATAGNGTCATTNGGGACAAATTCTCCAGGGCCAACAATTTGTTCGATAACNGGATGTCTACCGGATTTGATATCAATTTTGTCGCCANTGTTNAGGTTGGGTTTTATATAGTTTCTTTCTGTGGCAACTTTGGCCATCGAGTAAAAAACATCCATCAATGANACAGCGTACGAAGTCCTTAGTAATGACTCTATATGAGTGGATATGTCTAAACAAATTTGATCAAATAGTTTTTTCTCTAGTTCTTCAATTTTAGAATCTGTGCTCAATATGATTGATTCATACTCTTTTATTTCTGATGTAACGTATCTTTCTCCTCCCACTAAGGTTTGACGTCTTATGTACTCTGAAGGTACTTGCTCAATGTAGGATTTGCTAACTTCAATGTAATATCCAAAAACTCTGTTGTAGCCAATTTTTAAAGATTTGATACCTGTTTTTTCCTTCTCTCGGGATTCTATGCTTGCCATGTTCATCTTGGCCTTAGCTGAATCTTGTTTAAGAGAATCCAGTGTTTCCGAAAAACCAGGCTTAATTGTTTTGCCTTCTCCCACTAGTGGAGGAGTTTCTAATTCAATGGAATTTTTTATCAATTCATATATTTCAGTGTTATCACTAAATTCATCTGACACCCATGCAATGTCGTCTGAGTCCGTTCCCTGTGAAGCCAAATCCACAAGGTTAGGAACCATCTCCAAACTGTTGCCTAAACCAACTAAGTCCCTGGGTCCGGCAGTTTTCATTTTAATTTTTGTAGTCAAACGTTCAATGTCGGATATATTTTTTAAAATTGCTGATATTTCTCCACGTCTTACTGATTCCCGGATGAACCATTCAACTGCCTTTTGCCGATTCTCAAGTAATTTCAAGTCCAATAACGGTTGACCTAACCATTTCCGGAGTAATCTTCCTCCCATTGGGGTCTCAGTTTTATCCAATATTGAGAATAGTGATGATTCTTGCGAATCGTTTCTACCAGTAGAAAAAATTTCTAAATTGCGACTTGTTTGTTGGTCTAATGTCATAAATGGTTTTGTGGAGTAAGTTTTTAGGTTAGGAATACTTTTTAGTGCCGGGAATTGATGTTTCTTTAAATATTCAATGATCTGGGCTGCAGCTTGGGTAGCTAAAGATAACTCTTCGCACCCAAAGGAATTTAGAGAAGAAACTTCAAAATTTTGCTCTATTATTTTTCTAGAATTAGACCGTGAAAAAAAACCTTCCTCTAGCAAAGTTACATAGGTGTCAATACGGTCTGACAATTTTTTTGGTAATGGCTCAGATATTATTAGTTCCGTGGGATTTACTCTGTTTATTTCTGCGGCCAATTCACTGGTTGGTAACTCTGTGGTCATAAACTCGGTAGTTGTTATATCAACATATGAAATC
>PBWI01000093.1 GCA_002728195.1 Chloroflexota bacterium | reverse complement strand
GAATGGGGGCGTGCAGGTAGACCAGTTGCAACTATTACTCAAGTCGCTGCCGGTACAGGCTATACTAATGAGGCTGTAACTGGAGGTGCTACTACATCTAGTAGTGCTGGAACTGGTTTAACTTTATCTGGCACAGTATCAGGTAATGCATGGCCTGCATCTCCAACAGTAGCTGCTGGTGGTGATGGGTATAGAATTGGTGATTTAATAACAGTAACTGGTGGAAACGGTGACGCAACGTATAACGTCACTACAGTTACTACAACATATGATGAGGATTAATTAATGGCAAATTTAAGCGTCCTTGCTCAGGGTAATACAGACGCCACACCTAATGAAGGGAATGGTGTTGCTGGTCCTACCGGTCCAGTTCCTAGGACAACGAACGCTGCTGTAGCTGCTGCTAGTGCACTGCCTCTAGCAACTGTAACAGGAACACTCGCTGCTGACAATAAGTATGCGACAAATGGTACAGCAACGCTAAAAGGCAGTGCTATCAGGCACTCAGTAGCAAAAACAAAATCAGGTGCAACAGCTGCATCTGAAGTCTTTTCAGAGACGATGAATTTCCGCACTGCATATTCAGGTGTGGAATCTGATAGCCCAGCTATCAAAGAAGCTTCAGGCGATGATGATCGTTCTGCTGCTTCTTAACTATATGGGGACCTTCGGGTCCCTTTTTTTTATTTATAATTATTTATTATGCCTTTTCCTACCACTAACGCTACACAAGAATTACCTGCAGTGAACCAGATCCTGGCGTCAGTTGGTCAGGCACCTGTCACCACGCTCGATCAAACCAACCCGGACGTTGCGATTGCTTACGATACTTTACTACAAGTATCACGAGAAGTGCAGGCAGAAGGCTGGACATTCAACACTGAATATAAGGTAGTATTAACACCAGACACAAACGATGAAATAGTATACACTAACCAAATGTTACAGGTCAACCTTTCCGATGGCGAAGGTTATGGTTCAAAAGCAGCTATTAGAAAGAATGGTAAATTATATGACCGTGTAAACCATACAGACAAATGGACTGATGAAACTGTTACAGTTGACATAGTCTACCAATACGATTGGATAGATCTACCCATACCTATTCAAGATTTCATTACTGCAAGAGCTGCTACTATTGTTTCAACTAAAATAGTAGGTGACCCAGAACAGCATAAATACCTATCAACTAGAGAGCAGTTTGCTAGAGCAAACGCCCTGGAGTATGAATGTAACCAAGGTAATTATACCTACTTCGGTCATCCTAGAGGAAATAATAATTACGTCAGCTATCAACCTTACAAAGCTTTGAACCGCTAATGGCAAGTGTTACTCAAAGAATACCTCATTATTTAGGGGGAGTATCTAAACAATCAGACATCAAGAAATTTCCAGGTCAAGTAAGGGAGTGCCTTAATGCATACCCTGAGCCAACATTTGGTCTTATGAAAAGACCTGGATTTGAATTCTTACATAGTTTAGATCAGACAACAGACGGTACAGATTTCTCTGGTACCGCTTTAGACAATGCAAAATGGTTTTACATTAATAGAGATGATGATGAAACCTACATAGGATGTATCATTAGTGGAGCTATTCACATATGGAATGGTAAACCTAACAATAGTGGTCAGTATGTTAAGTGTACAGTAAACACAACTGATACAACTAATAGCACTCCTGCTTACGACCCACTAACATATCTAAATACAACACGTGATAATTATGATGTATTAACTGTACAAGATACTACATACATCACTAATAAAACAAAAGTTGTAGAAGCTCTACCAGCACCTAATTCTAATACCTTAGGTAAAAAAGGTACAATACGAATCAGAGGTGTAGATTATAGTTCTGAATATAAGGTTACCATTAAAGAAACTGGTGGTAGTGATCAGTCCTACACATTTACAACACGAGATGTAGATAATTTCACTGGTGCCTCAGATCCAGGTAGTGTAAAGTTAAATGCAGACACTATAATGGATGCATTAAAAACAGGTATTGAAGCAATTAAGACAGCAGGGAATCTTGATAGTAGTTTTGAAGTAACCAAATTGAAAGCCACTCTTGAATTATCTTCAGATGTAGCATTCACACTTACATGTGAAGGTGGTCCAAGTAATGAATTCTTAGCTTGCTTCCAAGATCAAGTGGAGGATGTATCAAAACTACCTGAAGAGAGTGCACCTGGCAGGATAGTGAAGATTATAAATACTCAATCAAAGGAAGACACTTATTATGCTGAGTTCATTCCTGAAGTAGCTGACACAGCTGGTGCTGGTTTTTGGGAGGAGACACGAGCGCAGAATGTTGAGATTGGATTCGATCCAAAAACTATGCCGCATGAATTACAAAATCCCCAACTCAATGTATTTAATTTTCAACCGATAATATATACAGAGCGGTTAGTTGGAGACGATACTACTAATGAACATCCTTCATTTATAGTAAAGGATGCTAATGGTAACTTCACTGGTAAAATACAACAAGCATTCTTTCATAACAATAGATTAGGATTCTTAACAAGTGATAATGTCTCGATGAGTCAATCAGGTCAATTTAAGAATTTCTACCATGAATCAGCTAGAGTACTTACTTCTGCAGATCCAGTAGATTTAAATTGTTCAGCTGTTAGACCTGCTGTATTACATGCTGTGACATCTACTACACAAGGTCTGATTCTATTTAGTGCAACATCACAGTATATTATGTATGCTGACAATGGTGTACTCACACCAACTACCACTGTTATACGTAGTCTATGTAACTATGAGATTGATAATAAAATATCACCAGTAGATAATGGTGTGTCAGTAACATTCTTAAGTAAAACTCCTGGCTACTCTAGAGTCTTCAGTATGGAGACACGTGGTCAAGAGAACAACCCTAACGTTTTAGACATTGCTAAAACAGTAACTGAGTATATACCAGATACTATAACTAGTATGGTTGCTAGTCCACAGAATGATTTGATTGCATTATATGGTGTAACTCTATCTGATGTGTATCTCTATAAATCATATCATGATGGAGAGAAGCTTGTACTGCAAGCATGGTTTAAATGGAAACTACCTGGTAATGTATTACATCTAACTATAGATAATGATACAATGTGGGCTGTTATTAAAGCTGTAAATACTACTGATAGTGCTAAGAATAGATACCATTTACTTAAAACAAGTCTAACTCAAACACCAGAGAACCCTATTCTTACTACTAATGATGGGCAAAGTATCAACCCATACATGGATATGTATGCTTCACCTTCTTCTGTAACTTATGATGAAGCAGCTGATGCTACTAGGGTATACTTACCTTATATCCATATAGAAAATGCAACACCAGTTATTATTATAAAAGGTGATGCATCAGCAGGTGAAGTAGCTGGATATACTATAAGTCCTCCCTATGCATCTGCAGGTAGCGATCATTTTATAGTACTTGAAAAAAATTGGACATCAACTGGTGAGAACTTAGCTTCTAAAGTAGTTGTAGGTTACAAGTATGAATATGATATTACATTACCTAAAACATACTATCAAATGGCTGAAAATGTATATGATTATACATCAGTACTAACCATTGCACGTATGAAATTCTCTGTAGGATTATCTAGTGTCGCTGGTTTTAAAGTAAAACGTAGAGGTAGACATACACCGTATGAAGAATGGACAGGTGACGGCTCTACAACTGCTTTCCCTTTCAACTTTGATTATACAGATGTGAATGATCTTAAAGTAAAAGTTAACGGAGTAGAAACTACAGCATATACTATTACAGAACCAACTGGCGGTACTCCTAAAACACTCACTATGACATCAGCACCTACTAGTGGTCATAAGGTTTTATTATATACTGATACATGGTATGACATTCAAACAGTAAAAGATGCAAATGAGTACCTAGCAGATGACGTACCCTTAGCAGAGCAATCACTATTCACATTACCGATACATGATAAAACAGATAATTTTTCAGTTAGAGTCTTCAGTGACTCACCATTTCCAATCTCTCTTACGTCAATGATGTGGGAAGGAAATTATTCACCACGTTATTATAGGAGGACTTAGGTATGGCAGCATGGATAGCTCCAACGGTCATTGCTGGCGCTAAAGGCATCATGGGTATGTGGGGTGCTGGTCAAAAGAAAGGCGCAGCACAAAAAGCAGGAAGAGAAGCAAACCAAGCAAGGGTTGAGCGTGGAAAGAAAACAATAAGAATGCAATGGGATAACATATCCCACGAGTATAAAAGAGCAGTAGACACTTTAGACATACTAAAGAGAAATACTGGTAGACAATTAGATTTAGCTGATGCAGAATCTCTAAGGAATTGGGCATTCCAAGAGGAATTAAGGTTTGATGATTATAGGAGAGATGCTGAAGCTTATAATCAATCAGTATTAGATTATCAAACTAACTTAAACCTTAATGATATCTCCGCCAACTTGGCGTATGAAGAAGAAAAACAGTTCATGGACGACTTCTATACCCAGCAGGCGTTTGAAAAAAGAGATGATATTTTAGAACATGAGAAAATCTTAAGAGCAGATATCACATCACGGTTTTCATTACGAAGACAACAAGAAGGTTTAAGAGCTAAAGCAGCTTTTGAAGAGGATCAAGATATTATTAAAGGGTTAGCAATAAAAGGTCAAATAAGAGCAACAGGAGCAGTAGGTCGATCTGCTAGGAAAGCAGTACAAGTTGCAGGTATGGACCTTGGGGCTAGGAAAGCTATGAGAGCAGACGCCATGATGAATGCTAATTCTGTGTATCTCAATGAAATGAGGAAACTAGCTAATACTAGATTGTTCGCTGCGAAGACACGTAACTTAAACATTGATAAACGTGCTGCTTCATTGAAGAGTATGCTAAGGGCTAGCACTCTAAGGAAAGATAAGATTGCTGCTAATAAATATAGTGCTGATCTACAAGCTAAGCGTAACCTACTACCTGAACCTGAATTAGGTAGAATGACTCCAATTCCATTCGAAGCATTTAGACCTGAATTCATGGAACCAACAAAACCAAATAAAGAAAAATTCTATGATGATCACATGCCACATTTAGAAGATGAGAACAAGATCTATGGAGATCGAGGAGCAGGTGCACCAGGTAATCCATGGATGG
>PBWI01000092.1 GCA_002728195.1 Chloroflexota bacterium | reverse complement strand
TCTGACCTCAATGGGCTTGGGTTATGATGCATTGTCGGTAGAGAATGAACGATTAATCATGACTTCACTGACGGCTTTTGGACAGGATGGACCTTATCGCGACTACAAGTCCACTGACCTAGTGGCCCTGGCTATGGGTGGGATTATGCATTCTTGTGGCTATGATGATTTGCCAGGTAGCCCACCAATTAGACCTAGCGGAGATCATGGGAATAAGATCGCTTCCCATTATGGTTTGATGGGGACCCTCGCTGCATTATTCAACAGGCATTTTTCAGGGAAAGGTCAATACATAGATGCATCCGCTCACGAGGCCTGTAACTCCACGAGTGAACATGCCCTTCCGACATATCTTTATGAAGGTGAAAATGTTTTCAGACAAACC
This sequence comes from Chloroflexota bacterium, assembly GCA_002728195.1. GTDB lineage: Bacteria > Chloroflexota > Dehalococcoidia > Lucifugimonadales > UBA826 > UBA11996. Next base: position 4,948 of record PBWI01000092.1, on the reverse strand, counting down.
GGTAGGCATCACTCGACGACTCCCACTCCAAAAACATTATGCAAGACGTCAGATGGAAAATATTTGATAGTGTTCCAATTATTCAATAATTTACATTCGTGGTTGTCTTTAGTGGGTTGGATGGCTGAAGCGGGAATGGCTGAAGATTTACAGGAAGAAAAATACAAGGACATGGCTAGAGGCGGTAGCAGAGGTATGCGGGCCGCTACTGACACTACTGATTCTGATCACGCTTTTGAAGTAGTCAGAAGGTTTATAGCCTCCCAGACATCTGAAGATATCTACAGAGGGGCCCAGAAATTGAAATTTCCATGGGGTCAAGTTAGGTCACCAGAAGAAAACTTGCATGATCCTCATTTTGCTGAGGATCGGCAAATGTTTGCCGATATATCGCANCCAGAGATGGGTGAGGGGGTTANCATTAAATACGTTGGTAGACCTTACCGNTTTACTGAATCCCCTTGGGAGGCNTTTAGGNCNCCTTTGGTTGGAGAGCACACAAGGANAATACTCTCAAATGATGCGGGATATTCAGATGCAGATATTTTGTCCTTCGAAGCTAAAGGGATCATTTCCAGTCAATAAAACAAAAGTTTAAAACACTTTTTNCGTTCTTGTTAGGTGTTAATATGTCGCCAAAGGAAAGGAAAAATAAAAGGAGATTATAAGTGAAACAAGGGGTTATTCCAGATGAATTCACCGCTCCATTCTGGTCAGCGGCAAATGAATCTAGGCTGGTTATTCAAAACTGTTCCAAATGTGAACGNCTTCAACATCCTCCNGCACAAGATTGTGCCCAGTGTAAATCGGGAGACAATCTTGAATGGAAGGAAATGAGCGGAACAGGCCGTATATATAACTACGGAGTTGTGCACGATTGTCCAATAAGACTTCTTCAGGATGATCAACCCTTCAACGTAGCNGTNATTATGCTTGANGATGATCCCGGTATTCAAATGTACTCTCATCTACCTGGTACCCCTGTGGATGACGTTCCTGTAGGTGCTGCAGTTGAGGTGGTGTTTGAAGAGAGTGCTAATGGGCAAAAAATACCGGAGTGGAAGGTAATTAATTAGGAATTATTGTTGTAGGCATTGCTAGTCTACTAAAAGAGGATTAATAACATGGCAACAGGATACGCTCCGGCTTCAATGTATAGAAGTCGTGAAGGTNTGGGTNTATGGGAGCATAGGGGTAAAGTCGCNGCGGTGGGAGTAGGTCATTCACCCACAGAACGTAGATGGGACGAAAGACCAGAGACATCTGTAGGGGCATGGAGCATTATGGCTCTAAGAAATGCCATTGCTGATGCAGGGGTATCGCCGGATCAGGTTGATGGCATCGTAGTTGTGCCGGAGACAACCACAGGGGCTTTTTGGCCGGAAGATAAACCATTACCACAGGATGTNATCAATGCATTTGTGCAAACTGAGGACCCTTTAGATGGNATAGCCAAATTAAGTGTTGAATGGCTCCTGAAAAATATGCCAGAACTCACGAACATCAAATACTCTGTTTATGCGCCGGTATGCATGTCAAATGCATTGAACGTCGCAGCTCAAGCTGTTGGTGATGGTTTAGCTCACACAGTTCTTGTATTGAAATCATGGCATAACCTTCAAGGTCGTTACTACCAAGGCGGCCAGAATGCACAGGACGCAATAGGTGGAACAAGTGCTATTCGTAGTCTCTGGGGCGCCCCTGCTTGTTATGGGACAGCTTTACAATTTGCCGAATATTGTCGGAAATACGGTAAAGATCATGACATGATGACGCCTTTCATTATCAATTCTCGCCGGAATGGCCTGATGTTTCCTGAAGGTTATTGGGCACAGCATAGACCCGAAGAATTGACGCCTGAGGATTATCAGCTAGCAAGGTGGATAGCAAAACCAGCTAACCTTTTTGATAACGATATTCCAATTATGTGTTCTGCATCGTATCTGTTTACAACAGCAGAGAGGGCCAAAGACATGAAGCAGAAGCCTGTTTATGTTCTCAATCATGCAGACAGTGATGCGNTACCAAGAGGACTTACCCCTACACTGGATGAGGTAGAAGCAGAGTGTGCCCTTACAGGAAGGAAAATATATGAAGGGGCNGGAATAACTGCTGCCGATTTATCATTTGAAAACATGTATGACGGGTTCACCCAGTTCCACCAGTTTCATATTGAAGGCTTGGGCTATAGGGGAATAGGNTTTGGAGATGCATTGGATTTTTACCAGACTGATATCAGTATTGAAGGTCCAAACCCGGTATCTCCCAGTGGGGGAAATATAGGTAGTGGTAGAAGTAGATTTTGGATGCACACGGATTCTATACAGCAACTGCAGGGTCGAGCTGGAGGCAGGCAAATTACGGGTGTGAATNCTGAGATTGGTGTGTCAGGAGGGCCAATGCCCCTCGGTGGAAATTACACGGTTTGGAGTGCAACACCAGACTAAAACACATAATTTTAATAAAGTGGAAAAATAAATTGGCGATACTAATTAGCTTTGATATAGACGGNACTATGGAAATAGGAGATCCGCCTGGACCAGTAACTTTGGAGATGGTGAAAACGGCTCGAGCGAAGGGCATAATTACAGGGAGTTGTTCAGACAGGCCAATGAGTGCCCAGAGGGCCATATGGGAAGAATATGGTGTTGAATACGATTTTGTTTGTTATAAGCATCTTCTGTCTGATTTGAAAACCCAATTTGAAGTCGANGAGTACTATCATGTTGGAGACCGAGACGACTTAGATCGGAAGTATGCGGTTAAGGCGGGGTTCGGCTTTTTATGGCCTGATGAGGCATCCGAACATTCAATGCTTCTTTAAGATGAGTCCTGATTTTTTCCATCATCAAACCGATTATTCAAGAATAAAGCGATTGATAAGGAGATCCCTATGGCTGATTCAGNTGGTGAAGAATTAACCGATACTGAGAATCTAACTGATGGCTTTAACNTGGTTATTGATGCTCTTAAACTTAATGANATTCATACTATNTACAACGTACCTGGTATTCCTATAACAGATCTTGGCCGAATGATGCAGGCTTCTGGGATGAGGATTCTTTCNTTCAGACATGAACAAAATGCAGGCTATGCGGCAGCTGCATCAGGATTCCTTACGAAGAAACCTGGTATTTGCTTAACGGTGTCAGCACCTGGTTTTCTAAACGGTTTGACTGCGTTGGCGCATGCTACGACAAATTGTTTTCCGATGATTCTGATTAGTGGTTCGTCTGAGAGGGAGATAGTGGACTTACAACAAGGTGACTATGAGGAAATGGATCAACTTGCTGTAGCAAAGCCACTTTGCAANGCTGCATATAGAGTACTGAATGTTGAGGACATTGGTATTGGTATCGCTAGAGCGATACGAGCNGCGGTATCCGGTCGTCCCGGAGGGGTCTATTTGGATTTACCAGGCAAACTTTTCACCCAAGTTATGGATATGCATGAAGGCGCGAAATCCCTTGTAAAAGTAATTGACGCAGCACCTAGCCAGTTTCCTTCCGNGCAATCCGTTGATAGGGCTTTGAATTTGCTCAGAGAGGCAGAGCGGCCACTTATTATTTTAGGTAAAGGAGCAGCTTATTCCCAGTCAGATGATGATATTCAGAATCTGGTGGAGAAAAGTGGTATTCCCTATCTTCCTATGAGTATGGCGAAGGGACTTTTGCCGGATACTCATCCACAATCTGCTTCAGCAGCAAGATCCTTGGTTTTGAAGGAATCAGACGTGGTAATGGTTATAGGAGCGAGGATAAATTGGCTNCTCTCTCATGGCAAAGGNAGAACTTGGGGCGATGATGCTAAGAAATTTATACAAGTAGACATAGAACCAAAAGAAATGGACAGTAATGTTGAAATTACGGCGCCAGTAGTAGGTGATATAGGCTCCTGTGTTAAATCGCTTCTTGAGGGTATGGGGGAAGAGTGGCCAAAGCCTCCCTCAGCCTGGACAGAGGAAGTAAAAGAAAAAGTTGAGACTAACGTTGCCAGAATGGCTCCTAGACTTGAAAACGACAATNACCCGATGGACTTCCATGGAGCACTTGGTGCGTTGAAAAAAATCATAAAAGAAAGGCCCGATTCTGTGCTGGTAAATGAAGGCGCGAATACACTTGATTTTGCAAGGACAGTAATTGATATGTATAAGCCTAGAAGACGACTTGATGTAGGCACCTGGGGTGTGATGGGAATCGGAATGGGCTCTGCAATCGCAGCAGCCGTCGAGACAGGACAACCAGTACTCGCTATAGAAGGTGACAGTGCGTTTGGGTTTTCANGTATGGAAATTGAGACGATCTGCCGCTACAACTTGCCAGTATGCGTGGTGGTATTCAATAACAGTGGTATATATCGTGGTATGGATACAAATCCTANGGGGGGGNCTGATGCGGCCACAACGGTATTTGTTAAAGATNCAAGGTACGACAAAATGATAGAGGCATTTGGTGGAGTNGGGGTGAGCGTGACATCACCAGACGAGCTGACTAATGCTGTAAANGAGGCGATGGANTCAGGNAGACCGACCTTAATTAATGCTGTTATCGATAGTAGCGCAGGGACTGAAAGTGGCAGAATTGGGAATTTGAATCCGAAAAGCGTGGTAGCTGCAAAGAAAGAATAGGCAACCACCGGGGGGGCATGCTATTCTACCTCTGCGAGGGAAGGATTAGCAGTAATCAAGATGATGATATTCCCATTGATTCTAGTGAATAGACAAAAGTTACGTCTATAACTTTTGAATAATTTCGGACACTCATTTTTTCTAACGTAATGTTCTATTTTAGCCTTGTAATTACGCGGTAGATGTTTATATTGTATACAGCAACATAAAAAGTGATATAAGTGGGTAATTACCCATAAAGGGCTACTGTAATATAATAAATGGCAACTTATAATCCTAAAGGGGCAAATAATTGGGGGGCTGGTAAAAGAGGGTTTCAGT
>PBWI01000091.1 GCA_002728195.1 Chloroflexota bacterium | reverse complement strand
GCATTTGTTTCTGGGGTATCCACTCCAAGTAATCTGACCCTGTCTGTGCTTCCGTCTTTGAATCGAACATCCATAGTATCGCCGTCAATCACTTTAGTTATTTTTACCACAGAGGACTTCTCAGTGGATTCAGTCCGCATTGGAGCGGGCAATGAGGAGTTGTCAAAAGGTTCTGTATTTGAACAGCCAATGCCAGCGACCAGTAGGACAACAAGGAGATATTTCATTAGAGGATGATAAACGAAAAATAGGAGAGTTTTCAGGAATCGGCAATTTACATATTTTTTTGATTTATCCTTTCGCGGCCCCGTGCTGTGGCGCTTTAACATACGGCCCTGTCAAGGCTGAGATCGCCAGTTCGAATCTGGTCGGGGTCGCCACTCTGTTAGGTTTCCTTCTGTTATTTAAATTACAGTGGAAATTGGTGTACTATCCGTTTAAATTGGTTCCTTAAGGATGAGTTATGCCTGAACAAAATCCGAGTATGTTTGACGTTCAGCATGTAGATTTGGCTGTGGTTAAAGATATTCTTATTCGTACAAACTCTCTTGAAGCTCTAAAAAAGTTGGAAGAAGAGCTTCAACAGCCTGATTTAATTGATGTGGATGAGGCTTACAAATTAGCCCAGTATCTGCACAAAGAGACGCGATCCGCAAAGCTGCCGGCGAAGGCAACGATTCAGTCTTGGGTAAGTGACGGTCGCTTACCCCAAAGAGGATATTTACAGACCAGGAAAGGTGTAGGAAGACCTAAAGTGTTAATCTCCAAAATTGATTTAATCGAGTTACTAAACGATCAACCGAAAATAGGAAGACCAATAGGTTCAGAAAGAAAGGAAGATTCCAACATAAAACATGTTTCATCCAAGAGAACTCCAAAGGGTAAGACGATGAAGTTGTTTGAATAAAATTATCAGACAGATTTTCGCCTGTCATTAACTCTTTTTGATTATTGGCTCCCCACTGCAGATTGCAAGCATATATAATCCGCCTTATCAGGGCTACATCTCAGCACTTTTGGAGTCAACCCATGGCAAACATAGACAAAAATCTCGCTTTTGCACCGGCTACTGAGTTGAAAGAACTCATAGCAAACAAAGAAGTTTCTCCTGTGGAGATAACTCAACTTTATCTAGATAGGATTGATAGCCTGGATGATCAGCTCAATTCTTATCTTACTGTGACTTCTGATTTGGCTTTGGAATCCGCAAAAAAAGCTGAGCAAGCTGTCATAGATGGGGATGACCTTGGACCTTTACACGGTATACCTATTTCCATAAAAGATTTGCAGATGACAAAGGGTGTAAAAACTACCGGTGGCTCTTTAGCTTATAAGGATAGGATTCCTGATGCTGATTGCGCAGTAGTAGAGAGGGTTTTATCTGCTGGTGCAATTATGTTAGGTAAGACCAATTCTCCAGAGTTTGGCTTACTTGGTGCCAATGAAAATAGGTTAGGTGACCCCTGTAGGAATCCCTGGAATACTGACCGGACATCAGGTGGATCCAGTGGAGGGGCAGGAGCTTCCATAATAGCGGGTTTAGCCTCTCTTGCAACTGGGGGAGACGGTGGTGGTTCGATAAGGATACCAGCCAGTTTCAATGGGACTTATGGAATTAAACCTACCCAAGGCAGGGTGTCGAGCTTCACTGGAGTACATGCTCCAGCAACTGCTAATTACACCAGCCAGCAAGGCCCTTTAACCCGCACGGTTAGAGATTCTGCCTTATTGCTTCAGGTACTTGCTGGATACGATTCAAGAGATCCTGGATCTCTTAGGGCGCCAGTTCCTGATTTTCTAAAAGCAGTTGAGAAGGACATATCTGGATTTAGAATTGGTTGGACGCCTGATTTTGGATACACCTCAGTTGATACCGAGGTAGCAGAAATAACTAAAACTGCGGTCCAAGCTTTCTCAGAGCTGGGATGTGCTGTAGACCAATCCAATCTTAAATTGGATAATCCTTTTGATCCTTGGTTAGTCATATTTGCATCAGGAGCTTATGTTTCTAACGGACACCTATTGGATGATCCGACGGATCCGCTGACATGGTATGGGAAATGGGCTATAGAACAGGGAAGAGATGTTACAGCAACTGAATACATAAAGGCCCTGGGAAGACGAAACCAAATAATTCATCAATTTGAAGATGAGTTTGAAAAGTTTGACGTTTTGGTGTCTCCAACAATGCCTACCACGGCATTTCCGACAGATACGTATCCTCAAAAAATAGGGGGAATAGATCCATATCCAAATCCAGAATGGGGATTTGTTCCCTTCACTCACCCTATAAACACTATTGGATTTACCGCCGCGAGTATTCCGTGTGGATTTGACTCAGATGGAATGCCTGTGGGTCTCCATATTGTTGGTAAACACGGTGACGAAGAGACTGTTTTAGCTGTCAGCGCTGCTTTTGAATCCGTTAGACCTTGGATTCATCATAAACCGTCAGTGAGTTAGTGAGAAGGAATGTAAAAATGGAGAAGATAAATGATTGATTTAAGTGGTAAAAACGCCTTAGTGACTGGTGCTGCCGTAGGTATTGGGAGGGGTGTATCTAAAGTACTGGCTGAACAAGGTGCCAATGTAGTGGTTAGTGACATAGATTTAGATGGAGCCAAGTCCACATCGGACGAAATAGTTAGCTCTGGTGGGTCATCACTATCTGCACAATTGGACGTTACAAATAAGGATTCAGTTCAAACTTTGCTTACGGGTCTCTCTAATCGATTGGGACAGATAGATATCGTGGTTAATAATGCTGGTGTGGTTGGAGCTCATGGGTGGTGGGAAAGGAAAATACCTAATGATGATGATTGGGATACAGTTTTGGCTATTAACCTCAGAGGGGTAGTGAACGTATCTTTGGCTGTTGAAAAAGAGATGAAAGAGAGAAAACAAGGCAAAATAATAAATATTGCTTCGATCGCCTCTCGTCAGGGCAGCCCCTCTATACCTCACTACAATGCTTCGAAAGCCGGGGTAGTAAGTTGGACTCAGTCACATGCGCTTCAGTTGGCTCCGTATCAAGTAAATGTAAATGCGATATGTCCTGGTTTGCTTTGGACTCCACTATTTGAGCACCTGATTGATCGGCCTGATTTTCTAGATAATCAGGCCTTGGAAGGCCTNACCGGAAGAGAGCGTTTTGAAAAGGTAGTGGAATTTGGAACTCCTATGCAAAAAGAACAGACCCCTGAAGATATTGGTAAATTGGCAGCATTCTTAGCTTCCGATGATGCTCATAACATTACTGGACAAGCAATCAATGTTGATGGTGGACGGCGCATGAATTAGGGTCCACTTTTTCGGTTATCGATGTNGGGTTTCAAAAATAATAGGGAGTGCTATGAATGGAATATGATTACATCGTCGTTGGAGCGGGTTCAGCCGGAGCAATTATTGCCGCTAGGTTGAGTGAAGACGAATCTAAATCGGTGCTTGTCTTAGAAGCGGGTAGTGATTATAAAGATTTCTCTTCATTGCCCGATAAATTNAAATATGGTTATGGTCCTGAACTTTTAAATCAACCGAACTGGTGGCTTGATCCTGGTNAGGATAAGAGATGGCTTTTTGTTGCCGACGCTACAGAGGAACAAGATGCACCTATGTTGGTCCCTAGAGGGAAAGTTATGGGTGGGTCCAGCGCCGTTAATGCTCAAATTTTCCTTCGTGGAGACCCGGAAGACTATGACACATGGGCGGAGCACGGGAATGAGGAATGGAGCTTTGAAAAATGCCTTCCGGCATTTAAGAGGCTGGAGAATGACACTGATATGGGAGGTGATTTCCATGGTCATGACGGTCCCGTACGCGTTAGAAGAGCTCCGAAGAATGAATGGACCCGTGATGCAGAGGCATTCTTTNAAGGATTTCAAGACATAGGATATCCAGNTACAGAAGATCATAATGATCCTGACTCGACTGGGGTTGGACCAATGCCTTTCAACACAATTGATAGGGTNAGGCAGAGCACTGCCTTAAGTTACCTTAATCCGGCTCGTGAAAGAACCAATTTAATTATGAAAGGTGATTGCACTGTCCGAAGGATATTATTGAACGGGAAAAAGGCTTTTGGAGTTGAAATAGAACAAGAAGGGAAGGTTTTTGTTGAAAAAGGTAAAGAGATAATTCTGAGTGGAGGGGCTATAGGGTCTCCTCAGCTGCTGATGCTGTCTGGAATAGGTCCTNAGCAGCACCTTATGGAGAAAGGGATCGAAGTCATTCATGATTCTCCTGGAGTAGGTCAAAATTTGAGGGATCATCCACAAGTNCGTCTTATATGGGAAGTAAAANNTGAGTATGAACATTTNAAAGATGGTTCCAAACGTGGTGCGACAGTTGCGATNAGGTATACAGCTGAAGGTTCAGATCTGCACAACGATATGNTNGTTCATCAGACTGCCACAGTACCACAACGCTTTTATATGACGGACGGAGAAGATATGTATAAAGGTGTCGGTATGACCGCGTGTCTTTATCTTCAGATAGGTTCTGGCGAGTTACTATTGAGGGCCCGAGATCCAAAGGTACAACCTCACTTAAATTACAATTATTTTAGGGAAGAAGAAGATTTGAGGCGAATGCGGGAATGCGTCAGGTTATGCGCTGAGGTGGGAGAAGGAGCCTCCTATAAGTCTATAGTTACCAAACGTGTTCAGCCTTCGGAAAAAGAATTGCAAGATGATGATTTGTTGGATTTATGGATAAGAAAAAACTCCAGCACCAGCCATCATATAAGCAGTACCTGCAAGATGGGGCCTGAGTCAGATTCTATGGCGGTGGTCGATCAATACGGGAAAGTACATGGTATTGAAAATTTGCGGGTAGCTGATGCTTCTATTATGCATGACTGCGTGAGGGCGAATACCAATGTCCCTTCTATGATGGTAGGAGAAAAAGTCGCAGAATTTATAAAGCAAGGCAAGTAGGAACTATGGGTTTGGATTATAGTAAAAATGATTTAAGTGGAAAAGTTGCGTTAGTAACTGGCGCCGGACAAGGTATGGGAAGTGCTATAGCACATGCATTAGCCAAAACGGGTGCCTCTGTTGTTGTCAACGATATAAACGAAAGTACAGCAGATTCCACGGCTGCTGATCTTAGGACTTTTAACTCTGAGGTCATTTCACATGTTGCTAATGTTGTAAAAAGTGAAGAAGTCGATGTAATGCTTGAAAGAGTGATAAGTAAATTTGGACAAGTTGATATATTGGTAAATAACGCTGGGGTATTACGGCCGACGGCATTAGTAGAGATCTCTGAGGAGGAGTGGGACTATGTGGTTGAAGGTAATTTGAAGTCTACTTTTTTGTGTTCCAAGGCTGTTTTGCCTTTAATGCAGGAAAACGGATGGGGTAGAGTCATCAATATTTCATCAAGTGCAGGGAAAAGTGTTAGTACTATTGGAGGTGCTCATTACACGGCAGGAAAAGCTGCAGTACTGGGTTTAAGCAGACATATGGCGAAAGAGGTTGCTGAGTATGGAATAACTGTGAACGCCGTTTGCCCTGGACTGATAGAAACGGAAATGGTGAGGTCCACTATATCAAGGGAAAGAACGGACCAATATGCTGAGATGTTTCCGGCTAAAAGACTTGGCCTACCTAACGAAGTAGCTGATCTAGTGACTTTTCTTGCTTCAGACCAGGCTTCATATATAACTGGAGCCTCCATTGATATAAATGGTGGCGACCTGATGATATAACCAATATTGGTGAATTAAAATGGGAAATATTCTTGTAACCGGAAGCGCTGGGCAAATTGGCTCAGAATTGGTGCCCGCTCTTAGAGATTTGTACGGTGATAATGCTGTGATAGCTGGATGGAATAGGACTCCATTGTCCGATGAGATATCTGTAGGCCCAAATGTCGCTCTTGATGTTACTGATTTTGATGCAATTAACAAAATCGTGAAAAATTTTG
>PBWI01000090.1 GCA_002728195.1 Chloroflexota bacterium | reverse complement strand
CCTGGTTGAGGCTGCAAAAATTGACATAGATAAAACAAAAAGAGTTGTCTTCCATGAAATAACGAAGCCTGCAATCGAAGAAGCTTTTGCGAACACCCGTGACATTGACGTGGATCTTGTAGATGCACAGCAGGCACGTCGTGTCTTGGATCGATTAGTTGGTTACACCTTAAGCCCTGTGCTTTGGAGTAAGGTTAAAAAAGGCACATCTGCTGGTAGGGTTCAATCAGTAGCATTGAAAATGGTAGTCGATCGAGAAAATGAGATTAAATCTTTTGAACCTGTGGAATATTGGTCAATTGATGCTTTGCTCGGAATTACTTCGGAAGAATCTGTATTGAAGGCTTCATTAACATCGATTGATAAGGCAAAAAAGAAGCCGGAAATAAATAACGAAAAAGAGGCCTCTGAAATATTACAAGACTTGGATGGCGCGGGGTTTAGAGTTATTGACTATACAACTAAGGAGAGCAAACGACGCCCATCTGCTCCTTTCATCACTAGTACTTTGCAGCAGGAGGCTTCTAGAAGACTTCGATTCTCTGCTTCCCGGACGATGACTTTAGCTCAACAACTGTATGAAGGTATAGATATGGGCTCTGAAGGGGTTGAGGGGTTGATAACTTATATGCGAACAGATTCAACCAATGTATCTGCTATTGCACTCACTGAGGCAAAGGAATATATCACAGGTAGGTATGGGCTAAATTATGCATTGGGAACCCCTAGAACCTTTTCGAAGAGAGTTCAGGGTGCTCAAGAAGCACATGAGGCTATCAGGCCCACTTCGGTACTAAGAACCCCTGAATCTCTAAAGGATAAGTTAGATAGGGATCAGTACCGTTTGTACGATCTAATATGGAAACGTCTTGTCGCCAGTCAGATGGCAGAAGCCATATATGATAGAACTGCTATAGATTTCGATTCAAATAGGTCGGTTTCGTCGAAGGTTTACACCTTTAGATCTACAGGTTCAGTCTTGAAATTTGATGGTTTCCGAATATTGTACACAGAGGCTAAGGATGATGAAGAGGAGGAAGAGGAAAAAGGATTGCCATTACTTTCAACAGGTCAAGAAATGCATTGCAATGAAATTATTAAAGAACAGCATTTCACTGAACCACCCCCAAGGTTCACTGAAGCATCCTTGATAAGAAATTTAGAGGGCGAAGGCATAGGTAGACCCAGTACCTATGCATCTATAATCGGAACTATTCAGGAAAGAGATTATGTGAGGCGAGAGCGAGGTAGATTCGAACCGACTAAATTAGGAATTGCAGTGACTGAATTTTTGGAAGAGCACTTTGAGGATATTGTTGATGTTGGGTTTACTGCCGGGATGGAGAAGCAGCTAGATGATATAGCTGAAGGGCTGATCCAATGGAACCCGATGTTACAAGAATTTTACGAGCCGTTTGACCAAGCTATAGAAACTGCAAAGATTGAAGCGGTACGGGTTCCTAGGGAGAAGATAGACGAGGAAAGTGACCAAGTATGTGAAAAATGTGAACGCCCAATGGTGATCCGCGGTGGAAGGAATGGCAGGTTTATTGCATGTTCAGGTTTTCCAGACTGTAAGAATACTAAACCACTCACTATTGGTATTAAGTGTCGGGAATGCAATGTCGGGGAATTGGCGGAGAGAAAAAGTAAAAGAGGGATTTTTTTCGGTTGTACCAATTATCCAGATTGCAAATTTGCAGTTAATACCAAGCCCATTGCCAATCCATGTCCAGATTGTGATGGCATACTCATTCCTTCGGGAAGAGATAATGTACGGTGCCCTTCTAAAGAATGTGGATTTAGGGGTTCAATGGAGGAATTCGAAGAAGATGGAACTCAGGTGGAACTGGCTAGTTAAAAGACAACAGCGCTAGATAATTGGGGCCCTAACTACTGGCAAAACTCGAGTTTGGTTAATATGCTTGTAGTATGTCAAATAGACTGTTAGAGGGAGAGATCGAATCGTATTTGTCGGATTATTCCGAGTATTTATTACGATATCGCGGTTTGTCTGATGCGACGGTTACAACGTATTTCCAAGATTTGAATACATTTGTAGCTTTTTTGACGATGATGAAAATTTCTAAATTTGACGTGGTAGACCGAAAAATTGTCAGAAGCTTCCTAGCTTTTCTGGTTGATAGAGACTACAAAAGATCTAGCATATCCAGAAAACTTTCAGTTCTAAGGGGTTTTTATAGGTGGTTGGTTTCTGAACAATTCTCTTTGACTGATCCTGTTCCTAGGCGTTCTGTGATGAAAAAAGAGAATAAATTGCCTCGGTTTTTGTCTAATGAAGAGGTCTCTCGGCTAATCGCTTCTCCTAAGCTTGGAGGATCAGATGAATTATTGGTGAATAGAGATGTGGCACTTCTGGAATTAATCTATGCTGCAGGTCTTAGAGTCAGCGAGGTGAATTCAATTAACATAGGGGATATTGACCTTGAACGTAAAACTCTACGAATCATTGGTAAAGGTGATAAGGAGAGAATTTCGTTGATAGGTAAATCAGCGGCAATGGCGTTGGGAAATTATATAAATAATGACAGAACAAAAGTCAAAAATGTTAACCAGATAAATGCTATGTTCCTTAGTATCCGTGGTACAAGGTTAAGTGTAAGATCAATACAGGCGGTCGTAAAAAAACATTCCCGATTGGCTGGACTTGGAAATGAAGTTCACCCTCACACCTTGAGACATTCTTTTGCTACGCATTTAATAAACGGAGGGGCCGATTTAAGAGTTGTTCAAGATTTACTAGGACATTCGAGTCCTGCAACTACTCAGATATATACCCATGTTACTGGTGTTGAATCTAGGAAGAGTTATATGGAGTCTCATCCTTTGGCTCAAGAATAAGGCTAGGAAATCTATATGAAAATATTAATTATTAATGGCCCCAATCTTAATAATCTTGGTAACCGTGACTCATCACACTACGGATCTGAATCTTATGAAGATATAGTTCAATCTGTTCGAAATCAGGCAGCAACACTCAGTGTCGATGTTTCTTTTTTTCAGAGCAATTCAGAAGGTGAATTAGTAACGTTTATCCAAAAGGAATCGAAAACTTGCGATGGAATTGTAATTAATGCAGGTGCAATTACTCATTATGGCTTATCTCTAAAAGATTGCTTATTGGACGCAAGGATTCCGTTAGTTGAAATACACATATCAAATATACACAAACGCGAAGCATATAGAAGAAATTCTGTAGTTGAATCGGTATCAGTCGGTCAAGTAGCTGGTTTCGGAACTCGAGGGTACATTTATGCTCTGGAACTAATGGTGAATTACCTTAAAAATGAAAGCTGAATACAAGGAAAGAAGAGACAGACTAAAGAAGATAATCGAGGAATTGCATCTGGACGCTTTNNTGGTTACNTCTCTCGTTAANGTACGCTATTTGTGNGGATTCACNGGTACTAATGGATTTTTGCTGATCTCTGATATNGNTGAAGTTCTTTATACAGATTCAAGNTANATTGAACAGGGTANNGAAGAAAGTNTTAATGAAATNGATGTTTTTTTNTCNNANGGNTTTAAGGGTATAACAGGCCTTTCNGGATTCAACAAAATTAATCAATTGGGATTTGAATCTGAAAATATTAGNCATTCAGAATTNATCTCNNTNAGTGAANTANTAANTGAACGAACTAAATTAGTTCCNACNAGNGGAGTNATTGAAAAAATCAGGTCTATTAAAGANGAAAATGAAATTGATTTAATAAAATCTGCTGCNTCNCTGGCNGANANNGCGATTNNGNATGCTTTGNANTTNNTAGAGNCNGGTATTTCTGAGTNNGANATAGCNTGGANTATTGANAAATTTTTGAAAGAAAACGGAGCTGATGATATTGCTTTCGATACGATAGTAGCNACAGGNGNNAATTCNTCAAAACCACACCACAGAGNAGGNANCNCNNTTGTTAANNNNGGAGATCCTNTAGTTATNGATATGGGNGCNTCNATCAAAGGCTACAATAGCGATATAACNAGAACCNTNATTGTAGANGGGCGAGATAATCAATTNNACAGNGTATACGATACAGTNTTAGAGGCNCANATGGCGGCAATTNACNCGNTAGAGGAAGGNNTTAGTGNTAAAGANTTAGACTTGGATTGCAAGGAANGTAATTGANNATCGTGGCTANGGNNAAAANTTTTCCCANGGATTGGGGCATGGNATTGGTCTNGNAGTTCATGAGATGCCNATGGTNGTACCNTCNTCAGAAANCCTNNTAGAANANGGNATGATTTTTACNNTNGAACCNGGTGTNTATATACCAGGGTGGGGTGGNGTTAGAATAGAGGACATGATCTTGCTAGAATCNGGNCGAACGTCTATTTTGACNAANTCACCCAANTANTNGGNTTNAANCTACNGNCTAANAACNGTTANTTTTTAAAAGGGATTATCANAATGACCATAGGNTACGGCGANTTAAANAAAGGCATGTCNATAGAGCTTGATGGAGAGCCATATTCGGTNGTGGATTANGAAAGAAGNAAGATGCAGCANCGAGCCCCTGTCATGAGGATAAGATTTAGGAATTTAAAGTCAGGGCGCATTGTAGATAAAACTTTTTCCGGTTATGACGTTAGTTTCACTCCAGCATCAGTGGATAGAAGGACAGCACAATACATATANCAGGATGGAGATTTCTACTATTTCATGGATAACGAGACTTTCGATCAATTCCCGATGAACCAAGNCCAAATTTCTGAGGCACTGAATTTTATGGTGGAACAAACCGAGGTTGAATTGATTTTTTATGATGAAAANCCTATATCGTTGGAGTTGCCCATCACCGTAGAATTGAAGGTNAGCGATTCACCGCCTGGTGTAAAAGGTGACACCGCGACAGGTGCTACAAAAATAGCCACATTAGAGACAGGGTTCGAACTGCAAGTACCNCTTTTTGTAAATCAAGGAGATACTATCAAGGTGGATACTAGGACAGGGAATTATATTTCTAGGATNTAGTGAGATGCCAGCTTTAAGTGTTTCTCAAGTCATCGTGCACCTNAACAATGTTTTGGGATCGGATGTGATTTTGAGTGATGTTTGCGTGATAGGGGAAGTTTCTAGAGTTACCACTTCTGCTTCGGGGCACTCCTATTTTTCCCTAAAAGATGAAGACGGAGTGTTGGACTCAGCTCTATTTAGGGGAGGGGTTGGCGGAGAACATTTGGAAATAGGCGCTGAGGTTTTTGCCTTTGGTAGAGTTTCAGTTTATGCCCCAAGCGGCCGCTTGCAGCTTATTGCAAATATTATTGAGCCGTCCGGAGATGGTCTTNTCCAGGCACGCTTTGAAGAGATGAGAGCAAAATTGGAATCGGAAGGGCTTTTTGACCAAGATCGTAAGAGACCAATTCCATTTTTCCCTGGTAAATTGGGAATTGTTACTTCTCAGGACGCTGCGGCATGGCAAGATATTCAACAGACAATAAATCGAAGATTTCCTCGAGTCGAATTAGTATTAGCGCATACACCTGTTCAAGGTAATACTGCAGCTCCGATGATTGCAGAGGCTATAAATTTCCTNAATCAAGTTGGAGGTATAGATTCCATAATAGTGGCTAGGGGAGGAGGATCGCCGGAAGACTTATGGCCATTCAATGAAGAAATTGTGGCCCGGGCAATATTTGCCTCTAGCATCCCTGTAATTAGTGGTGTAGGTCATGAGAGTGATTGGTCGATATCAGATTTGGTTGCGGATCTGCGAGCCTCTACTCCTACTGCAGCTGCTGAGCTATCCGTTCCAGACACTGAAGAATTAAAGAGTAGATTGAATTTCTACGCACATCAACTTAATTTGTATTCTTACTCACTGATAGCTGCCTACAGAAATGATTTGGACCTCAAAGTAAACAACCTTCATCGTTCCTTACCAGATTTTGTTAGCCATAAAATTAAGTTGGATGAATTGATGGGTAGGGCTAGTGCAAATATAGGTCATAAAACTGCGCTGACNAAGGAATTCTTAAATGGATTGACTCAGAAGATANCCGCTTTATCCCCGAATGCCACAATAGCGAGAGGTTACTCAGTTATACAAAAAACATCAGATGGCAAAATTATAAATAGTGTAAAAGAAGTGGGTGTGGGNGAAAACGTAGCGATCACTGTTAGTGACGGAATGATAGATGCTAGAACCATTGATCCTAAAAATGGATCAGAAATACCAGAGGAACATCAACTGAACCTTTTATAGATTTAAATTATCGGAGGCTGTGGATACGTTATGGAGAAGAAAGAATTAGAAAAATTATCATTTGAAGAGATAATGGGAGAATTGGAAAAATCAGTTTCTAGTTTGGAAAATGGTAAGTTGCCGCTAAATGAAGCNTCTGAGGTATATGAGAAAGGTATGCAATTGGCTGAAGAGGCTAATAAAAGACTTTCTGACACAGAGCTTAAAATCACAGAAATAAAAAAAGCCTTTGAAGAGAAGGTTGCTATCGAATCCGAAGAGATGGAATGAATGAAATCTTAGACTTCAATNACATCATTCTCTAAAANCCCTATATTTTCTATTGATATTATTACTCTGTCCCCTTCCTNTAATGTGAAGTCTGGAGGCGGTACTATGGATGTTCCTGTAAGCACAGTTGTCATATCGGGGACAAAATTACTTTTTAGCAGCCATTCGCATATTTCCTGGCACGACCTTGCCATTTCAGAGGTAGAAGTAGAACCTGAAAAAACCTCTTCCCCATCTCTCGATATCACACAACTCACCGCGAGATTTTGAGGGTTTGAAATCGTTTCAGCAGTAACAAAACAAGGTCCGATAGAACAGCTGTTGTCAAACATTTTTGCTTGAGGTAAATAAAGTGGGTTTTCACCTTCGATTGATCGGCTACTCATATCGTTCCCAATGGTATAACCGACTATTTCGCCTTTGTATATGATGAAAGCGAGTTCTGGTTCAGGGGCGTCCCATGACGAATCGGATCTGATTCCAACATTGTCAAATGGGCCCATACATCTTTCGGCAGTCGATTTAAAGAATACTTCAGGTCTATCTGCATTGTAGACTTTGGAATAGATGTCAGGCGTGTCGCTTTCTCGTCTACGTTCCATTTCACTATTTTTGTAAGTGACGCCTGCAGCCCAGACTTCGGGAGGGTCAAACGGCCGGTCGAGGGACCAATCAGTTTCCAATTCAGATTCTTCTTGTAAAATGACAGAGGTAGCTATTTTCTCAGAGTTGCCGGAGTCAAGAATTTTTCTAGCAAGGTCATCTATTGATTCCCCTGTGATAGATGATGCCTTGATCAAGTCCAAGATATCGGTGACATCGTCTTCAATCGACGTTATGTTCTCCAGTGTTCCTTCCCCAGTTTCTACCGCCAAGCATACGTCACCAATGGAATTAACTAGTCGATAATATTTCAATTTTGCATCCCCTATAGAACTGATTATTATGGAATTCTACCAATATAAAACGCAAATGTGTTGAGCTATTTTATGTAACCAATAATTGACATGGAAAAAAAACGATGCCTATACTACAGAAACTGATAAAGGGAAGCTTCGTTATCGTATATCCGCAAGAGTTAGGTTCTCAGGCCCCTCGCAAAATAGGATCTTTTCCTATCGATGACTTGCCCCATGAATATTACTTGTATTCTCACCCAGAATTTTTTACAAACCTAAAATGGTTTTATTTGATATCAATGGTATTTGGCAGGGCTGCGTGATTCATTTTTATATACTCCGATAAGGTGATCCAATGACTAGATTTGTATTTGTAACAGGCGGTGTGGTGAGCTCAGTAGGCAAAGGAGTTTGTGTTGGCTCCATTGGGAAAATATTGAAGTCGCGGGGATTAACAGTCTCTTTATTGAAACTAGATCCTTACTTGAATGTCGATCCGGGTACTATGTCTCCATACCAACATGGTGAAGTGTTTGTAACCGGTGATGGAAGTGAGACCGATTTGGATTTAGGACATTATGAAAGATTCGTAGATGTTGAACTAACTAAAGCATCTAATCTCACTGCAGGGCAAGTTTATAGTGACGTTATAGCAAGGGAAAGGAAAGGTGAATTTTTGGGGGGAACAATTCAAGTTGTACCTCATGTAACTGACAACATAAAAAAACATATATTGGATTTGGCAGAGTCCAGCGAAGCAGACGTCATTGTAGTGGAAGTAGGTGGCACGGTTGGCGATATTGAAGGCCTTCCTTTTTTGGAGGCGATTAGGCAGATGCGCAATGAGGTAGGGAGAGATAATGTTTTTTATATGCACCTTACCTTCCTTCCATACATCTCCTCAACTGGAGAACTTAAGACTAAGCCGACACAACATAGTGTTCGAGAATTAAGAAGTATAGGGATTCAGCCAGATGCTATTGTCTGTCGAAGTGACGAAAAAATTCCAGAAGACTTGAGAAAAAAAATAATGATCCATTGCGATGTGCCTTTGGAGGGCGTTCTGATGGTTCCTACAGTGTCCAGTATTTATGAAGTTCCTTTGATACTGGAAGAGCAAGGATTGGCTGATTTGATAACTGAAGCTATGGATATTGAAGTTCCAGATCAAGAACATGGATTGAACGGCTGGTCTGATCTGGTGGATTTGATAAAAAGCCCAAAGGGGAAAATAAAAGTTGCGGTGGTTGGCAAATATGTGGACTTACATGACTCATACATGTCGGTGAAAGAAGCTTTAATACATGCAGGCCTGTTCCATAGAAAGGATATCGATATAGTCTGGATCGGGGCTGAGGATATAGAAGCGGACGGGGCGGCCGAACATTTAACCGAGGTTCACGGAATAGTAGTTCCAGGTGGATTTGGATATCGTGGCGTTGAAGGCATGGTAGAGACTGTGAAATTTGCCCGGGAAAATAATGTCCCATATCTTGGCCTTTGTTTGGGTATGCAAGTTATGGTTATTGAAGCTGCCCGGAACCTATTGGGGAAAGAGGATGCAAACTCATCCGAATTCGATGCAGAAACAAAAAATCCGGTTATAGACTTAATGCTGGACCAGGTTGGGGTCAAAGATAAAGGTGGAACCATGAGGCTGGGAGTGTATCCATGTGTGATAGAAGAAGGAACTTTGACATCTAAGGCCTATGGTGTCAAAACTATAATGGAGAGACATCGTCATAGGTTTGAATTTAATAATTCTTATAAAACCGATCTTGCATCGGTAGGCCTTATTTCGACAGGAATATCACCAGATGGGCAATTAGTAGAAATTGTAGAATATGAGACCCATCCCTTCATGACCGGAACTCAGTTTCACCCTGAATTTTTGTCTCGNCCTTCAAACCCACATCCTTTGTTTAGGGAGTTTGTATCAGCAACCTGTGAATTCAGTGATAAATAGCAATAATTGATGTGNATTTATTCTGGACGCNTATTGCATCAAGTGATAGTATTTGGGGAGTGTTGNCAATGTCGNCGCTAGTTCTGATGGTGACNTCCCCAAAAANATTTGTGGATTTCATTTCTGGTTGTGGTGGCGTANAGAANTATTANGATACGTTNCCTAACACTTTAAAACTCTAGTGCACAGGAATCTAAATATTGGTTGGTTGTGCCGAGTTNNTTGTGAAGTGATGCCAGCTTTACANCCCAATTATAGGCGNATGTAAATGAGACAACCCTTTTACCAAATTGGTCATTGGGGCCCAAATAATCACTATTGAGTTTTAAATATATAGGTATCGAGTGAGGTATCAAGATGAGGTTGGCTGAACTTCAAGAAAAAAATGATGAGGAACTTTTGGATTTTGCCGTGGAAGAAGGGGTGGTAGAGGAAGGAGCAACTCCCCGCAGAATGGATATTCTCAGGAAGATGTTCAAGGCTTATTCAGAAAAAGACGAGACGGTAGATGCGAGTGGGATACTTTCCATTCTCAATGAAGGATATGGTTTTCTGAGACAAAATGGCGACCAGAGAGGGGCGGGTGATGTTTATGTTTCACAGTCTCAAATAAGACGGTTTAGTTTACGTCCAGGAGATTATGTGGTTGGTAACGTAAGACCTCCAAAGGACGGAGAAAGATACTTTGGCCTTGTGAAGGTAGGTGAGGTAAATTACTCAGATCCTGATTCGTCAAAGAAAAGAGCCCAGTTTGAAAAACTGACGCCAATTTTTCCTGAGAAGCTAATTGTCATGGAAACAGAGCCTAAGCAGCTTTCTACCAGGTTGATAGATATTATGTCACCGGTCGGACGTGGACAGAGAGGGTTGATAGTATCACCGCCAAAAGCCGGAAAGACCACTTTGCTTAAAGAACTTGCTAACGGAATAACGGCGAATTCACCTGATATCCATATCATGGTGGCTTTGATCGGTGAGAGGCCTGAAGAAGTAACCGATATGAAACGATCTATCAAAGGAGAGGTTTATAGTTCGACTTTTGACGAGCCGGTAGAAGATCACTGCAGGGTGGCGGAATTGGTACTGGAACGCTCGAAGAGATTGGTCGAATCAGGTGAGGACGTTGTGATTCTTCTCGATAGTATTACCAGACTAACTAGAGCATATAACCTTGCCGTACCAAGTAGTGGTAGGACTCTTTCTGGTGGTATGGACCCTGTGGCTCTTTATCCGCCCAAAAAGTTTTTTGGAGCTGCAAGAAACACTGAAGAGGGTGGAAGTTTAACTATCCTAGCAGCCTGTCTTGTAGATACTGGTAGTCGTATGGATGATGTCGTATACGAAGAATTTAAAGGTACTGGGAATATGGAAGTTCACCTCGACCGAAGAATGGCTGAACGAAGGACTTTCCCTGCGATAGACATTTATAAAAGTGGGACGAGGAGGGAGGAGCTGCTTCTCAGTGAAGAAACTTTGAAGCAAGTATGGCTTCTTAGAAGAATGATAAGCATGATTGATTCTGACTCCTCAAACTCATCAGGCGAAGCCATGGAAAAAGTGTTAGAACGTATGAGGAAAACTAAGAGTAATGATGAATTCCTTGGTGCCCTAGGCAAAGAGTAAATTGAATCTAATAACAAATTAAAATTTCATTTATCAAAAAATACTTAGATAAATTCAGCAAAAATGTTATTGACGGAATAAACGAGTCTGCTAATATTTTTGTGTAAATCCATAACTGGCGAACTCAATGTTCTAGATAAACATCTAAAAGTCAGTGAGCCAGAGTTGAAAAGGCTTCTCTAAGGGAAAATCACCCTGAAATTGGCGTTCACTTAGCCTTGACAATAGGAATGGATTTGATGTAAAAATTGATGGTGGATGAAAAGAGGCCTAGCTATAGGCGTGTTCTTTTTGAATTAAGCTTTACTATTAAGCTTTTTGCTTCGGTGAAAGGCACCAAAATTAGGAAAAATAAATTTTAGACCCGCAGGAAAGGG
>PBWI01000089.1 GCA_002728195.1 Chloroflexota bacterium | reverse complement strand
TAATCTGCTAGCGAATATGGTATTCCCTTATGTAAAACATTCATCACAGCAAATAAGAAATGTGATTCGGCAACTTCCTGATGAAAAGAAAAAACAGATTTTTGAATCCTATATTGGGATAAGGAAAAGCAAGCGCGACAGACCAGATCGGGCTTTAGAATACGGTTATCCTATTCAGTTCGATATCCTGGCAGGGTTCGCCGAGTACCGCGATTTGCAAAGACACCGGATGCTCACCCAGCAAAGGCAGGATTTGGGTGTCGAGTTGGGTTATTCCGTTCCTGAAGAAATTGAAGAAATTGGAATGGAGGAAAAGGTAAAGGAATGTTTTGAGCGTACTGAATCTTTACATCGCGACATGAAGCGTGTGGGTTTTTACCAGGAAGCGCAATACGCAACCCTTTTCAATCACTTCATCCGCTGGAATATGGGGATGAATCTTCGCGAGTTGGGTCATTTTGCCGAACTACGTACCCAAAAAGCCGGACACCCCAAGTACCGTCGTACTTCCCAAATGATGGCGAAACTTTACCTGGAACGCCATCCGGAAATGCAACCCGTCTTGAAATTTGTTGATTATAACGACTATGATGGCGGCATCACCCGAGCCGACCAGGAAGCCCGAACTGCACGGAAAAGCCTTGCCAAAGGCATTTTCGACGACTCTGATGGATAGACCCGTAGACCAAAATGTCTCTTCGTTAATTAGCAGGCAACACCGCAGTCTGGTAGAAAAAGAAAGTATTTTATGATAATCTTGTGCGCTTTGATATTCCCCCAAGCCTAAAATTTTATTTTAAATTTTATTGAGAGACAGTGATATGAAAATTGGAGTTCCAAAAGAAATCCATGACGGTGAAAAGAGGGTTGCAACAACGCCTGAAGTGATCGGTCATTTAAAAAAATTGGGTTTTGAAGTTATTGTGGAGGCAGGAGCCGGAAGCCTCGCTAATTTCTCTGATGCTGCATATACAGAAGCCGGTGCGATAATAGCAAATGAGGTCAAATCCGTATGGAACGATAGCGATATTATTTTAAAAGTTCGTGGCCCTGAATTGAACGGTCCAGAAATAGACCTCCTTAAGGAAGGTCAGATATTGATTTCCTTTCTCTGGCCGGCTCAAAACCCCGGCCTGCTGAAAAAATTAGCTGATAAAAAGGTGACTGCCATGGCAATGGATATGGTACCGCGTATTTCTCGGGCACAAAAAATGGATGCGCTTAGCTCCATGGCAAATATTGCGGGTTACCGTGCGGTGGTGGAAGCTGCACAAAATTTCGGACGTTTTTTCACAGGCCAGATTACGGCAGCAGGAAAAGTGCCTCCTGCTAAAATAATGGTAATCGGAGCTGGGGTTGCAGGACTTGCTGCTATTGGAGCGGCAAAAAGCATGGGTGCCATTGTGAGAGCATTCGACACCCGACCGGAAGTAAAAGAGCAGGTTGAAAGTATGGATGCAGAGTTTCTGGAACTCGATTTTGAAGAAGAAGGTTCAGGAACTGGTGGCTATGCAAAAGTAATGAGTAAAGAATTCATCGAAGCTGAAATGGCACTTTTTGCTGAACAAGCCAAAGAAGTAGATATCATTATTACGACGGCTTTGATTCCAGGCAAGCCTGCCCCTGAATTAATTAAGTCTGAAATGGTTGAATCTATGAAAGACGGAAGTGTCATTGTCGATCTTGCTGCGGAACAGGGCGGAAACTGCAAACTTTCTGAAGCGGGTAAAATCGTAAAGGTTCACGGCGTTTCTATCATTGGATACACCGATTTGCCGAGTCGGATGGCAGCTCAAGCTAGTCAATTGTATGGAACCAATTTGCGCCATCTTTTGACAGATATGTGTAAGGAAAAGGATGGGAACGCAAGAGTTGACTTTGATGATGAGGTTGTTCGAGGGGCCACAGCAGTTAAAGGAGGGGAGATTACTTTCCCGCCACCCGCTCCAAAACTCTCTGCTACACCTGCAAAAAAGGAAGAGAAACCTGCGGAGGTAAAACCTGTTGAAGAAGAATCTTCGGCGATGGGGCCTCTCATTACTTTTGGCTTGGGTGCGCTGGCCTTATTTGTTCTGGGAGCTATAGCTCCTGCTTCGTTCATGGCGCATTTCACGGTTTTTGTGTTGGCCTGTTTTGTAGGCTATATGGTTATCTGGAATGTTACAGCTGCGTTACATACTCCCCTCATGAGTGTGACCAATGCTATAAGTAGCATCATTGTTATCGGAGCCATATTGCAAATAAGTTCGGGAGAAAGTTCTATTATGTGGATAGCTGGTTTCGCAGTGCTGATCACATCCATTAATATAGTAGGCGGATTCGCAGTTACGCGCCGCATGCTTGAAATGTTTCGCAAATAGGAGGCGAGAAAATGGGTGAAGGAATCGTAACCGCCTCTTATGTTGGGGCAACAATTTTATTTATTTTAGCTTTAGGGGGACTGAGCAATCAAGAAACTGCAAGGCGCGGTAACCTTTATGGAATAATCGGTATGGCTGTGGCCTTGATAGCTACTATAGCTGGTGTCACAGGCAATATGGAAATCCTTGTCGGTGGTCTGATTTTAGGTGGAGCCATCGGTCTGATTCTGGCAAAGCGTGTTCAAATGACTGAAATGCCGGAGTTAGTTGCCATGCTCCATAGTCTGGTAGGGCTTGCAGCGGTATTGGTTGGATTTGCCAACTTTTTAGATCCCGGAAGATTGAGTCATTACAGCGGTGTCGAATTAACCATTCACGATGTGGAAACTTATCTGGGTATTCTAATCGGTGCTGTGACATTGTCTGGATCTGTCATAGCTTTTGGAAAATTGAGCGGAAAAATTGGGGGCAATCCCATGTTGCTACCCGCAAGACATTTTTTAAACCTGATTCTGTTGCTTGTTTCCATTTGGTTGTGTAAAGAATTTGTTGTCCAGTCAGCGGCAGGTGGTGGAATAATGCCCTTGCTGATTATGACGGGTATTGCGCTGCTATTTGGAATTCATATGGTAATGGCTATCGGTGGTGCCGATATGCCGGTTGTTGTTTCCATGCTTAACAGTTATTCCGGTTGGGCGGCTTCGGCAACGGGGTTCATGCTCAGCAACGATCTGCTCATTGTAACGGGCGCATTGGTAGGAAGTAGTGGCGCCATTCTGAGTTATATCATGTGTCGCGCGATGAACCGGAAGTTTCTTTCCGTTATCGCAGGTGGGTTTGGAACAACCAGCGGCGGCGGCAGTGCTTCTGTCGAAGAGCAAGGCGAAGTCATTGCCCTACAAGCTCCTGAAGTAGCAGCATTGTTAACAGAATCCAAAGAGGTCATGATTATTCCGGGNTACGGAATGGCGGTGGCNCAGGCACAGCATATTGTTAATGAAATTACTAAAGCACTTCGTGCCAAAAAAATAAATGTACGTTTTGGTATTCACCCAGTTGCCGGGCGAATGCCNGGCCACATGAATGTATTACTAGCAGAAGCNAAGGTGCCTTACGATATAGTTTATGAAATGGATGAGATCAATGACGATTTTCCCGATATAGATGTTTCNATCGTCATTGGTGCAAATGATATTGTCAACCCGTCAGCACAAACCGATCCAGACAGTCCAATCGCTGGGATGCCGGTCATGGAGCCTTGGTTGGGGGGAACGACTATTGTTCTGAAACGTGGAATGGCAACCGGTTATGCAGGTGTGCAAAACCCGCTCTTCTTTAAAGAGAATACACGAATGCTGTTCGGCGATGCCAAGAAGAGCCTCGACGAGGTTTTCAAGAACATCTAAAATTTTTAAGTTATCCTCCTCATTTTATTTCCCCCTCTAGGGGGGGTGAGGGGGGTTTTTACCTTCCTCTATCTTCATAGAAACTGACCCCTCTTCCAATCACACTTTTTCTGTTAATGTTATGTAACCNATCATTTATTATAATTATCTTTTAACTCTATATGCCAAAACCTGATCAAAAAAATGAAATTTATATAGGCATGGCCTTGATCGGTACGACGGGATTATTGATCGGATTGGTGATGGACAGTCCCTTGCTCATGATCATTGCTAGCTTTTTAGGCTTGGTGGTCGGCGGTTTTGTCGGTTGGCTCGGTGGATTCCGGTATATGATGATCATCTGCGTGGGCGTATTAGTTGGTGCTTACTTTGGTTACCGAACTGGTGATCGGGACATCCTGATAATCGCAGCAGGAACGGGTGGTGCCATAGCTGGCTTCATGGGGGCNCAGTTAGAATTATTTTTTAAGAAGTAAAGATACCGGAGATTTTCTTTTTCTACTAGATAGAATAACTTTAATAATTAAGAATATAATTGAGCAACGTATTTGCCGTAGCCGTTATAAGGAATGGTTGCTCGGATAGCTCCAGTTCCTATCATCTTTTCCCGGTTTTGAGGCCANCGGGGATGCGGGATGCGCGGGTCAACATTAGCAGTAAAATCGTATTCGAGTCCTTGTAAAGTATTCCAAAACGTCATAGGTTTGTAATCGACGAGTTCAATTTTTACTATAGATTTTATACTTTTGAATCCATANTTCCAGGGAACCACCAACCGAATGGGTGCTCCATGCTGTTTAGGAAGAGGATGACCGTAAACTCCTGTTGCCAAAAACGCCAAATCGTTCATAGCCTCTTTTATTGTCAAAGCTTCTGTATAGGCCCATGGTTCCCAAAAAGCCAACTGTCCTTGCGCGGTGAAGGGTTGATAAAAGGTTTCCATTTTCACGTGAGTTGCGGAAGATTTAGGGTCAACGAGCTTCAATAATTCCTTAAATGCAAATCCCGTCCAGGGCACAGCCATGGCCCAGGCTTCGACGCANCGCAGACGGTACAACCTTTCTTCTATTGGCGTNGCTTTTAACATGTCGTCGATATCGAAGGNTTTGGGTTTA
Organism: Chloroflexota bacterium; assembly: GCA_002728195.1. GTDB lineage: Bacteria > Chloroflexota > Dehalococcoidia > Lucifugimonadales > UBA826 > UBA11996. Next base: position 2,175 of record PBWI01000089.1, on the reverse strand, counting down.
TTGACAAGGCCAGTTACTTCAACTTTCCAAGGTCGTGTATTTATCTTTTGNGCATAATGGACCGGGTCAATTTTATCGGCACCAAACTCATAGAAATTATTATAAGTCCCCGCGATTTTTTCATCCGTTATTGGCCGGTCGAGTTCAAACTCGGGATTGTGCTTCGCGGGATAAAGTGATTTTTCTGTTTCGTTCCACTCAATTTCTGGGAGATTTTTCGGGATTGTTGAAGGTCCGCATCCGTANAATGANCCTANAGTGGCCAAAGAAGTCAAGGCAGTNCCCTGAATGAATCCGCGTCGTGTNAGATAAACAGACTCTGGTGTGGCTAGATTTTCAGAAATTTGCCAGCCTTTTTTTTGAATATAGTTTGCCATTGGATTCAGCTAGTAACCCAGTCATCTATTGCTTTTAAATATTCAGGCAGTCCTTTTTGAACAGGTAGTGAAATGATTTCCGGCACGTCATAACTGTGTTGTTGCTTAACCCAGTTTTCGAGTGTGNTATATTTTTCTTTTCGGGTTTTTACAATTAATAAAATCTCCTCGTCNANATGAAGTTTCCCTTCCCAATGGTAAGTCGACAGGATGCTGGGAACAGTATTTACGCAAAAGGCGAGTTTTTGTTCGACCATGCCCCGACTTAATTTTTCCGCTTCTTCTTTTGATCCTGCGGTAATGAAAATAACGCAATGCTCATTCATGCGAACCTCCTTAGAGCACAAATTTTAACAAATAAAATCCTAGTACAAGTAAAATAAAAAATACGATACTGAAGAGATTAAAATATTTTTCAATTAACGCCTTGATAGGCGGACCGAATTTGTAAATTAGAAATCCCACCAGAAAAAACCGTGCCGAGCGACTGATGGCCGATGCAAGAATAAAAGTAGTTAGATCTATTTTAAATGTGCCAGCAGCCAGAGTAAAAATTTTATAGGGGAGGGGGGTAAAGCCTGCAGCAGCAACAGCCCAGCCTTGATGNTCGTTGTAGAGTCCGCCAATTTTATCGAATGTTTCCTGTAGGTGGTAGAAATCTACAATTCGCTGACCGACTAGATCCATGAACTGGTAGCCAATAAAATATCCAAATACTCCTCCGAGAACTGATGCGAAGGAGCAGAAAAGAGAATACCTCCACCATAATGCAGGTACGGCAACTGTCATGGCGATTAGTAAAATATCCGGAGGAATGGGGAAAAAAGACGATTCTACAAAGGAAATAGCACAAAGGGCAGGAAGTGCATAAGGTGTTGCTGCCCAGTGCAAAGCCCAGTCGTAGGCGGTTCTCAATAATTTCATTTAAGGTTTTTTATTAAGGGTTAAAGAAGGTTTAAAGGATCGACATCGATGGTTATTTTGACTTTATCGCGAGCCTTGGACTCATTTAGTTGATGGCATTTTAACAAAATGTTCTGCATTTGCTTCATGTTTTCACCGCGTAATAATAAATGCCAACGAAATTTGTTTTGCAAGCGGTAAAGGGCCGCTTTTGAAGGTCCGATCAATTCGACTGAGTTTTCTCTGGAAACAAGTCTTGAAAGAGATTGCCTGAGTTTTCCTATGGCATTTTGCCCATGAGTTTCATTTTCGCAAACGACTTCCAGTGCGATTATTCTTTTAAAGGGTGGATAACTCAATCGTTTCCTAAGTTTCAGTTCTTTGTCATGGAAGGCTTTTACATCATGTTCCATCGCAAAATCATACATATAATGATCGGGGTTGTTGGTTTGGATAATTACCTTGCCTGGAACCTTGCCCCGACCTGCTCTTCCCGCAACTTGGGTTATTAACTGAAAGGCCCGTTCGCATGAACGAAAATCAGGGATATTTAGTGCGGTATCGGCTGCAACCACGCCTACAAGGGTGACATTTGGAAAGTCATGGCCTTTGGTAATCATTTGCGTTCCTATGAGAATATCAATTTTTCCTGAAGTCATATCTCGGTGCATGTTGGCGAATGCCGCTTTACTTTGCGTTGAGTCTCTATCGATCCGACTAACTTTTGCTTTCGGAAACAGTTTGATTGTTTCTTCTTCCAGTTTTTGAGTCCCGAAACCACTAAAGCGAATCACTTCTCCCTGACATTCAGGGCAGTGTTTTGGCATGCAAGCTGAGAAGTTACAGTAATGACAAATCAATCGATCATCATTACCGTGAAATGTGAGAGTGACAC
>PBWI01000088.1 GCA_002728195.1 Chloroflexota bacterium | reverse complement strand
CCCATATCACCCATGAGTTTACCCATGAAATGACCCCTTGCACCACACAATTCGATAACTGTTATACCCTCAAGTGCTCCGTCTACTCGATCGGGAGGTAATTTCTCGGAGTGTTCAATCATGCTATCCCCTCCTCATAGAGAGTGGCCAACTCTTCTGGAGTAACCCCCAATAGCTCTGTGTATATCTCTGCAGAATGCTCACCAATCAAAGGAGGAGGCCTATCGAGACTCCAAGGTGTTTCTGACATTTTCATAGGTATCGATTCCACCTTAGCCGTGCCAAGTTCTTCATGGGGAATTTCAGCAATGAAATTTCTATGTTTCAATTGCGGATCTTTCTCCACTCTTTCCATAGGTGTCTGCACAGCTCCTGCAGGCACTCCCGCACCTTGAAGGATTTCAAATACTTCATGGGGAGTATGATCAATGGTCCATTGGGCAACAAGTTCATCTAGAGAATCTTGATTCTCGAATCTGGATTGCATAGTTGTAAACTGTTCTTCTTGACTCCAGGAAGGATTTCCAATAGCTTCCACAAAACATTCCCATTCATTTTCGGTCGACACCGCTATAACACACCACCTATCCTCACCCTTACAAGGGTAAGTGTTATGAGGAGCAATATTTCGTTCTGGTGCCCTATTCCCAGGGGGCATATCATTTCTGCGGAAAGGTCGATTATTTACCGTATAGTCAAGAATTGCAGTACCTGTAAGTCCTATTCCACTTTCAACCTGCGAAAGATCAAGATGCTGCCCTTTTCCTGTTCTGTTTCTGTGGATTAATGCCATCATAATGGCAATAGTCCCATAAAACCCCCCGGTATGATCCATATATGAAAACCCCCAACCCGCCGATTCTTCCCCTGGGAGTCCAGACATATAAGTCAATCCTGAAATAGCCTGGGCCGTTGGGCCCCAGGTTACAAAATCTCGATCTCTGCCACTGTGGCCAAATCCAGACATGCTGCAGTAAATTATTTTTGGATTTATCTTTTTTTGTTCTTCATATCCTAATCCCCACTTCTCAAGTACCCTAGAGCTGAAATTTTCCACAATTACATCTGATTTTTTTATGAGATCTTTGAGCAGCTCCATACCTCTAGGATGCATAACATTTAAAGTTAGACTTCTTTTGTTACGATTGAGAGTTGTAAACAAGGGACTACGGTTAGGTGAACTGGAACCGCCAACTGGCCTGCTAGCTCGGATGTAATCCATGTTAGCGTCATTCTCGACCTTTATTACGTCAGCGCCAAAATCTCCCAATATTCTCGTACATTGAGGACCAGCAACGATCCAAGAAAAATCTATTACCCTCACTCCCTCAAGGGCGCCTTTTCTTAATAATTCATGTGGTTCGGACATAGATAACCTCTACAAAAGATTTTTGGTCATAAACGATATTATCGCTGATCTGGTCAAGCTCGTCATATCAATATACATTTACTGGAAGCTGGAGTATTCAAACAGAGGAAGAATAAAGATGAATCGATTAGCATCAAAAAAGGCCATCGTGACCGGTGGTGGTTCTGGCATAGGAAGAGCTATTTGTAAAATTTTTGCAGCAGAAGGGGCTGATGTTGTNNTAGCAGATATNGATGAAGCTGGATCTAATGAGACACTACGTGAAATCAAAACCTACGACGGAGTGGGTTATTCGGTAATTACAGACGTATCCTCTGAAATATCTGTGCAGAAATCTATCTCCAAGGCAGTTTCATTAATCGGAGAGATAGACATAGTAGTTAACAACGCAGCGGCTTTTGTATTTGGCGCAATTGAAAACGTCCACTATTCAGATTGGGAAAANGTTTTCTCTGTNAANGTTATAGGCGCCTCTAATGTTGTTAAGCACGCTCTCCCTTATCTAAAAAATTCGGCTTCGCCAAGTATCGTAAATATTGCTTCTATAGGAGGGTTCGTTGCTGGTCCATCATTTGTACCTTATAACGCTTCCAAAGGTGCTTTATTGCAACTGACACGATGTCTTGCTATGGATCTTTCCGAATTTNATATCAGAGTAAATTCAGTCTGCCCNGGTTCTATTTATACCNCGGCTACGGAAAAACACATCGCATTTGAAAAAGCAGACCGAGATCAATTTCTAAAGAATGCGGCTGAATCTAATTTTCTTAAAAGAGTCGGGAAACCAGAAGAAGTTGCTTATGCCGCATTATTCTTGGCTTCCGATGAAGCCTCATTTATAACAGGAGAACATCTAGTAGTCGATGGTGGTGCAAGCGTATGACAATTAGGCAAGATTTCATCTTCTATGAAAATGTCATAGCTTTGTAATTTTCTGTAGCGACTTTGTCACACAATCCTCTATATGACTGAACGCTGCCTCCATACCGGCCGCCGACGATACGGACATTCTTGCTAGTAACATTCGAATTTATGCCAGTCATCCATGAGTCTACGTTGTTCATTAAGGCCTTTCCACTTTTTTCTTTAACATGGTTCATCCAAAATTTAACAGACTCAGACTTAGGTTCAATTCGAGTTACATTGTTGGATCTCATGTGTTCAATGAGCTTGGTTATCCAGTCGACGTTATATTCAATATTTCTAGGGTGATTACCACCTAAACCCTGGGGTCCCATTACCATAAGAAAATTAGGGAAATTGAGAGCCTGTACTGAAAGGAACGTTTCCAATTTAGACGCCCATTGATCTCTCAATTTCTTTCCTTCAAGCCCACGTATATCTATCCGATCGAAAGAACCCGTAATTGCATCAAATCCTGTTGCATAAATAATTAAATCAAACTTGTATTCTTTCTGGTCAGTTAAAATACCGCGCTCAGTAATTTTCTTTATTGGGGTAGCATTNAGATCTATTAAATCTACATTNGNGCGATTGTAAGTTTCATAATACCCGGTCTCCAGGGGAACNCTNCGAGTGCCAAATCCATGATCCTTNGGTATTAATAGTTCGGCAATTTCAGGATCATCCACTCTCTCTCGAATTTTATTGGCCACAAACTCCGATATAGCTTTGTTGGCTTCTTCATTGATCAATACATCTTTGAAATTTCCTTGGTATATGCTCATCCCTCGACTCTGATAAAGGATTTCCCAAAATTCCAATCTCTCTTTTTCCGTAATTTCGAAAGTCTTCCGGGGATCTATGGTCCATATAAATCCACCCTGGCTCTTAGAACACCGTTNGAACATATCGGGATAATTGTCTTTAATTTTCCTCATCTCATCCGGTGTAATTGGTCCATTATTCAGAGGTGCACACCAATTAGGTCTACGCTGAAAAACCGTTAAGTTTTTAACTTCTGGTGCTATTTCTTGAATAGTTTGTACACCACTAGCCCCAGTACCAATTACGGCCACATTTTTGTCTCTAAGGTCAATTTGAGTCTTAGGCCATCTTGCAGTGTGATAGGAATCGCCTTTAAAGATACCTACACCCTGTATGTTTGGATAAGTCGGCTCTGAAAGCACACCAAGAGCAGTAACAAGTAGTCGGGTTGTATAAGTTAGCCCACTATCAAGNTCTATAATCCAACAGGATCTGGATTCATCAAAACTTGCCGTGGTGACTTCACTCGAAAATTGGATATCCTTCAGCAGGTCAAATTTATTAGCTACATGTTCTANATATCTAAGTATTTCCGGCTGTGATGCAAAATGCTCAGACCAGTTCCATTCTTCTAAAAGTTCTTCCGAAAATGAATAAGCATAAGAGTAGCTTTCAGAGTCAAAGCGGGCACCNGGATACCGGTTCCAATACCATGTACCTCCCACTCCAGTACCTCTTTCTAAAACAGCAACTCTAAACCCAGATTCACGCAGGCGATAAAGTTGATATAAGCCAGAAATACCCGCTCCAACAATTAAAATATCGTAGTCTAAATCTGGATCTTCAAAAGTATTCAAGTCAGCCAATGTGGGCCCCAATTATCACCATTTTACTTAACAANAATGATAGTTTAGCTAAACAATCTACTGACTATTATTAGTGTTTACCTATTTGTCCTCAACTTCTATTAATGTTTTCACTAGCCAAACAAGACCGAATTTGAGTTTTTATCGAATCTAATATTCGACTTTCTTCGTGGTAAAAATATATTTATCTATGATAAAGTCGCTCTAATTAATATATTTTTATATTGTTAAGGAGAAAATTAATGGCAACTTATCTTGGCACNATCGACATTACTCCAGAAGGGTTTAAAGGTATTGTCGGAAACCCNCAAAATAGAAAAGAAGTGAATGAGCCTCTTTTCAATTCCCTTGGCTTCGAAATCGAACATTATTGGTATGGTGTCGGAGAAAGCACAATCTATATTGTATTTAAAGCTCCAGATAACGACGTTGATGTACAGGCCTTGGTAATGGCTGTGTGTGCTTCTGGGATAGTCAATACGATGACCGCTGTACGAATAATTGACGCTGCTGACGGAAAGAAAGCTGCCGAAAAAGCCTCTGCAATAATCTACTCNCCGCCAGGTAGCTAAGTAGCTAAACAGCTAAGAGTCAACGATAAAANCCTTAATTCCCCTTACAGGAGACAAATAAATGGCATTAACTTTAGAGAGTANAAGNTTCAAAGAAGGTGAANTAATCCCNGTAAAGCATCATATGAGTGAAGCTTATGGCATGGGATGCACAGGCGGAAATGTGTCTCCTGAACTCCATTGGGAAGGGGTACCTGAAGGAACAAAATCCATAGTGATTCAATGCTTTGATCCTGACGCGCCAACAGGCAGTGGATTCTGGCACTGGGTCGTGGCCAACATTCCTGCAAACACAACTTCTATTCCGGAGGGAGGAGGGGCCCCCGAGGGTTCTCTTGAAACTAGAACCGACATTGGAGCTCCGGGATGGATCGGACCCTGCCCTCCTGAAGGGCACGGAGTTCACCGATATATATTCACGATCTCGTGTTTAGGTGTTGGATCAATTCCAGTTGATGTTGATAGTTCAGCTGCTGTAGTTGGATTCATGACCAATATGAACTCTATTGAGCAAGCAAAATTAACAGGGGTTGTGGCTAGATAAGGGAATACAGAAGGTATTCAGCCCAACTTCCGGCTTAATATTCGAGATCTGAAACCTTGGGCATAACCTCGGTCGCTA
>PBWI01000087.1 GCA_002728195.1 Chloroflexota bacterium | reverse complement strand
CGATTGAGGTTATGCAATCCGTAGCCAGCGAGTATGCTCCATCTCGGTTCAGGCAGACCAAATTCAGATTTCTTTGTAGCGATCCTAATGTCACATTGCAAAGATACTTCCAGCCCACCTGCTACACAGAAGCCGTCAATTGCAGCGATCAGTGGTTTATAAACCCCCATGTCAACAAACGACCCAGCTCCCCTAGGATCTAGAGAAGGACGTTCACCCTTCGAATCCAAAGAGGCTCTCTCCTTCAAATCCATCCCAGCAGAAAAGGCTCTTCCTCCTGCACCAATTATGATACCTAGAACAACCTCTGGGTCATCTCGGATTTCAGCAAGAGCTTCTCTCAAACCAGCACTTAACTCTCTATTTAAAGCATTCATTGAGTCAGGTCGGTTTAATGTTACGTAACCTATTCCTTCCCGTTTTTCATACAAAATAGTATCTGTAGAGATTGTCATTTTTTCTCCTAAAATTCTTGCATTTATAAAGGCAATACACACCTAAATGAACTTCTATAAAATACTTATATGTAACAAATACATATTCTATGCTCATTATAGGCACATTAAATCATGCGAATAAATGTGATAGGCACTAGTGGGAGTGGCAAATCCACTCTATCAAAACGTATAGCTGAAAAACTGAATATTCCGTACGTTGAAATGGACGCACTATTTTGGAAACCTAATTGGACTGAATCCAGCGATGAAGAGTTCTTTCCTAAAGTGGAGCAAGCCACCTCCGGGGAAGAGTGGGTTTTGGACGGTAATTATTCTCGGACTCAACCAATCAAATCTCAACGAACACAAATGGTGGTGTACCTCGACCTACCATTTCATGTGGTTCTGTACAGAATAATTTCGAGAAGTTTAATCCGCGGTTTCAAAGGCCAGGAATTATGGTCAGGTAACAAAGAGACCATTTGGAAGCATCTTTTTACTCGAGATTCAATGATCTTGTGGGTTTTTAAAACCTTCCATAAAAATCGGAAGAGATACATCGCATTATTTGAAGAGGGCGAGTATGAGCATATTAAGTTTGTACGCCTTCGTTCAGCAAAAGAGGTGGAATACTTTATTTCAAAACTTTGATTTATCCGATAAGTCTATCAACAAATAAGGTCTGACCAACTTCCCGTTCTTTCAAATCGTTCATGGCTGTCAGTGAGGCTTCCTCAAAATAGTAGCTGGGCTACTTTTAAGAATTTCAGCAACCCAGCACTTAAATCTTTTATTTCTATATTCCTGATGTAATGTGTATTAACTCCATTCCCAAAGATTCCAAGTTCCATTGCCTTCACCATCAACATCCCACTCGTGCACGAGACACATTCCATTAAGTTCAGCGAGTGAAGGGACAGAGGTTGAGAAAAATGCAGATCCTCTGAATTTAGCTCCCCCATCTTCGGTGAATGCACCAGCTCCATTAGCAATAAAAGACACTGGACCTTCAGCTGTTAAAAACACCCCTGAGTCAGGGCATTCCCCGTACACAGACCCATCTGCTTTCAGCTCTGACCAGTAGGTGGCCATGAAATTTCCTTCCACTCCCAACATAGTACCAGTTCCCTGGCAAGAGGTTTCAAATCTTGGTACTCCATTCTCAGAAGGCAGCATTTTGTTTGCCGTAATCGCTGTCATTTCGGCTACTTTTTTTCCTAACATTTTTTCTCCTTAATTTATCTTTAATTTATCCTTATTATCTCATAACTAACCATATTACTATATTGAGCACCCCGATTTGAGTTCATTTATAGCTGAAATCTTATTGAATAGTGGAGGTGAATGATCAAATATAGTTCGCAACAAATGACATTACCCAATTAGGCAAAAGCACATATTCATTTGAAAAGAGGGGAACGAGCATGAATATAATGAATTTTCTTTCTGACATCCGCAACGCGGCAATTGCTAACGCCGTGATTGTTATTTTTCATATCTACATCGCATTCGCCGTAGAAGGGGCGAGTTTTCTCGTCATAGTACTTCCCATTGGAGCTCTAGTTACAGGGGCATTTTTCGTCAAAGGAAAGATTGGAGCCGGTTTGCTTGCTCTTCCAACGCTTGCTTATCTCTTTGTTTTTGCAACTAACGGGTCAGATATGGTTGAGATGTTAAAGACTGGAGGGGACGAAGATATTGGATGGGGAGCATACATACTACTTCCTTTCTGGATATTAACTATCCTACTAAACATCGTGTCCATAATTGCAGAGGCACGAGGGACTAGCAAATACTCAAATAGCTAAGTTTCTATCAGACAATATGGGAGTTAATTGATGTTGTTCAAATTTTTCACAGGGAAGGAAATAGGTCACCTACAAACAGGGTTAATTCTCTCTCAGATTGGAGGTGTTATTCTGATTTTTATGGGCTTGATGGTCCTACTACCATCCAGAATCTTTACCTTTGATGATGACATTGGAGGGTTTATCTGGATCATTTTAGGACTTGGTGTAATCCGACTGTTGGCACCGATAATGGTTGGAAAAGGATCAAAAATAGCCTTCTGGATAGTCGTGGCGCTAAGCGTCCTGAAATTAGCAGAATCTTTCCTTGCTACTGTGGGGGACCCTGAAGAAAGCATTGGATGGTACTGGTATCTCCTCTTAACAGGTGGAATAGAGATCGGAGTACTTGCACATTTGCTAAACCCTAAAGCCAGGGTTGAACTTAGAAATCAGTAGTTTTAACTTATAGAGGGTAGTGCTACTAGAGCACTACCCTCTAATACCCTAAATAGACCGTTCAATCCGAGGTGGCAAACACAAATGTCGGTGGTGCGGTTACACCGGCTTCTCCCATACCTTTTTTTAGCTCCTCCGAGGCAAAGAACAGCTTAGCGTCCTCCACGCTAGTCCATGTGTTAAGAACACTTACAACGTTAGGATCCTCAGAATCTCTCAAAACAACGGCTGTTAACTCTCCAGCTTCTTTTCTGAGTTGTTCAAACTGATCAAAAGCAGCTCTCCAAACACTAAAATCCTGCACCGGGTGGGTGACGATAGTATAAGCAGTCATACTGTCTCCTCCTTACTGTATTAATACTATTTATATTTGCCATATTTTGAATTGGCATTGTAAAAATCAAATAGCCAAAATCCCAATAATTGACTTCTAATTGATTCTTTCCAGTGAGTAAATTATGTCAGTATTATTATGGGATTTATCCCATTCAATCATTTTNGGCGATGACATAAGTTCTTGAAAACGTTCCTCATCTGTGATGTTTGCCATTGTGATGATTTTACTAAATCCTGGTTTGTTTGTATTAACAACACCAACTTCAAAATCTGAAGAGGCTGCTTTAATTTCATCAGCAAATTCTTCAACCATTGCCAAGAATTCTTCTACCTCTCCTTCAAAACTAGATACAACACAAATGTTCATTGAAAATCCCCTTTAAAGATACATAAATTTCAATAGCAGAGAGCCCACATTATCGTAGCTAACACCGACACGTTATTCGTAGAATCTTACTGGGCTATTCGCCTAAAATCTAGCTAGGACTTGTTCGAGAAGCCATCCCGTGGATTGTACAGTTCACTCTTCGTACTATCAAAATTTGATCATAAAGCCATAAAAATTATCATGGAATGAAAATTGAATTTCGGTTACTGTGAAAGTGAACTTAGTTAATTAACAGTTGAAGGGTATGTGTTGAATGTTAAAAAAAGTTTTTAAACCATTTACATGGTTAATTATTTTCGCAGTGATTAATTTTATAGCTGCAGGGATAGGTTCGTTAGTGGATGGTGAAGGAACGGCTGAATCAGGTTGGGGAGAAGGAAACGTTCTTGCCCATGACGTCTATTACGAAACCTCATTTGGATTTATGTTCATCGGCCTTAGTGTAATTGCAGCAGGCTTAGCATTTTTGACATCAGGTATTCAGAGGGCAAAAATGACTGTTCTGTTCGGTGCGACCATGGCCTTGATGATAATTTCANTGGCTGTGTATTCAAGTGGGGAAGGCTACTCCATGGGTGGGGTGGTTATCTTAATTCCCATAATTTTAATGNGNCTNGTAGCTCTGAGTGGAATACTNCATATTAAAGAAGAATAAATTCAGTTTGTTACATTTATAGATGCCGACTGACGATCTGTAGAATGCTATTCAACCATTGGAGTAGCTAACAGATATGTCTCGTAGCGGTTCTTGAAGTTCCATATTTCATATAAGTTTCATATGTGCCAGCGGTTGTGACGGTACCAGTGGACTCATAAACATTCCACTTGTAATCATTTTTAACAGCTAGTTGAACTAACCATACTCCGTGACCTTGATACTCTTCAGTAAATTCGCTAAGGGGAAGAGGGGTTCCTTCTTGTGTTGCTAAGTCATAACTTAAGCCATCACATATCGCCTCTATTGTTAGTACAATCGCCTGACCATCTGCAAATAAAGGAACATCGGTTGCGGTGATATCTATAACGTCGGACGTCCCAGAACACCCAACCAACAGCAAAATAACCAAGGCTATGGCAAGAATTTTTTTCATTGGTCCATAATACCAACCTAATGAATTTTCTCCCTTGGTATATCTATACGGCGAACATACCCTGATATAAATTTGAATACCAAAATATCTCCCAGTGTTTATATTTATTATTAAACCTGTTGAAATGTCAAACAAGAGATGTGTTTATATAGCTATCAATGATATTAATATGGCATCATCCCTCTGAATACATTTGGAGGATTATATGGATACAGAACTTACAGTTGCTATTGCTCAAATAGCCACAGGGATAGCCACGCTAGTGGTAGCTTTATTTCTGGCGGCACAACTCCTTATACAAAGAAGGCAGCTTGATATTGCGCATCAGGATTCGGTAAGAGAATTAGGATTTGCTGCTCGTTCTAGAAAAGAGGAACTGACCCTGGCTAGATTAACCAATGAAACACTTCTAGATGCTTGGATAAAAGTTGGGTCAGATTCCGAGCCCGCTAATAACAAAGAAATCCATCAATTTATGAATTACATGAGACTTTCATACATCCAAATGATTAATGAATGGAATTTAGGAGTAAATGAAAACAATGTCCAATATTTCAAAGGGACTCTAGGCATACTGATGGGTACCCGAGGAGAACGAAAATACTATCTGACTAATGGACGAATAATAGTTGGCACTGTTTTCGGCCTTAGTGACCTAGTTTCATTAGGTGACACAGTGTACGAGGAGCTTGAAGGAAGTCCGGTCCCGGCATAATTCAAAAATCTGTGTAGGCCTATGTTCACTTGATAGAGATAGCGAGGTTGGAAGGGATCAATCTAGCTGCAACCTATACTCATGTAGCATTATCACTCTGAATACATCAGGAGGATGAAATGGATACAGACTCAATAGTGGTAGTAGCTCAATTACTTACCGGCCTGGCTACGTTGATAGTTGCTTCAGTATTAATTTGGCAGATGCTTTTACAAAGAAAATTGTTACAAATTGCCCACAGCGATGCTGATAACAATTTATCTATGCAAGCAA
>PBWI01000012.1 GCA_002728195.1 Chloroflexota bacterium | reverse complement strand
CCCGATTTTGTTGATGTCCCCGTCGCCGGCCTTATATCAAAAGAATATGGACGGCATTGCAGTCAGAAAATCGATCTCTCTAAGGCATCAGCATTCGGGCATGACAATCCCTCTGCTTTTGCTACAGAATCAAAGAATACCACTCACATTACAGTGGCTGATGAACATGGAAGCATAGTCTCAATGACGCAAACTCTTAATGATGCCTTTGGGTCTCGGGTTACGGTTCCAGGCACAGGAGTTCTTTTAAACAACACCATGTATAACTTTGATCCTCATCCGGGGAATGCTAATTCAATAGAGCCAGGTAAAAGAGTTCTAAGCAGCATGGCACCAATTACTGTATTCAAAGGTGGAAACCCTTTCTTGTCCATAGGAACGCCAGGGGGTCGCCGAATATTTCCATCGGTTCTACAGGGAATAATCAACGTCATAGACCACAACATGTCTCTTCAAGAGGCAGTTGAAGCCCCTCGAGTTTGGACCCAAGGCCAAAATCTTGAATTGGAACCAGATATATCTCCGGATGTAGTTGAGCCTTTGAAACGAAAAGGGCATACCATAGAAGCTGTTGATCGGGTCGCTGGGGGTATGAATGGAGTTTTGTTTGACTCAAATGGTTCCATTCATGGTGCAGCTTGTTGGAGAGCAGACGGGTCGCCAATAGCACTAAGCGGGGGAGCTGCGACTATAAAAGGTAGCAATCCCATGTTCAGGGTTTGAAAATTTCAGAATTACCTTAAATTTAGCCTCGAAAACTTGACCGAATACTATCGATTCTATATTCTTATTGCCGCTTCGGAAGGATCATCCATAAACCCGAAGTAGGGAGATAACTTCAAACAATCACATAGATGCAGAGTGTTCGCTCAGCACATCAGGCCTGTCAAACAATTTGTTTATGAGCCTGTGGAAATGGCCTTCAAAGCTACAGGCCTCCAAGTATTCCAGTGAATAGGTTTCACTATTACGTTCTTGTTCCAAACCACATAGATCTGAGAACAATGCCCGTTTAACCAATAGAGGCTCCCACTCGTATACCAAAATAGCTTTTAATTTCTGGATATATATAAAAAGTAAGGAGAAAACAATGTTAGGAAATATTGCTAACAATAGAATTATGACCTTATTCATAATTCTATCTATCACAGCCTTTTTCGTGCTTGCCACGGCCTGTGAAGCTGAGACCATCGTCAAAGAGGTCGAAGTCATTAAAGAAGTGCCTGTTGAAAAGATAGTTGAAGTTGAGAAGATAGTAGAGAAGGAAGGGGCGGTTAGAACCGTAAGAGAAGAGGTAGAGGTAGTTAAAGAGGTAGAGGTTGTTAAAGAGGTAGAGGTTGTTAAAGAAGTAGAAAAAATTGTTGAAGTTGAAGTTGAAGTCCCTGTACCAGAAGGACCAAAACGAGAAATCGTATTTGGTGGCCTTAACTGGGACAGTGCTTTAGTCCAAAACGGAATCGCCCGATATATAGTAGAAAACGGATATGGACATGAAACTTCTCAAGTAGAAGGAGCCACAGTCCCTCTATTCCAGGGGCTGCGAAAGGGTGATGTTGACATAACAATGGAAATCTGGCTTCCCAACCAGAACGTAGTTTGGAACGATGCAGTCAAAGCTGGTGAAGTTATTCCTGTCGGTAAGAGTCTTGAAGATAACTGGCAAAGTACCTTCCTTATCCCTGCATACGTTCAGGAAGCAAACCTAGATTTGGATTCAGTTGAAGATCTGAAAGATGAGCAATATAAAGCTCTGTTTGCAGAAGCAGATAGCGGTGGTAAAGCCGTACTTTATGGTTGTATCGCTGGATGGGCCTGTCGAGGAGTCCAAGAGGGGACCGAGGCTGGACCAGGACAAATAGAGGCGTACGGACTTGCAGATCATGTTGAGCTGAGAGACCCAGGAACCTCAGGTGCCCTCGGCGCTGCAATAGAAGGTGCCTTCAAGAAAGAAGAGCCAATTCTGTTCTACTACTGGGGCCCAACAAAGTTGATGTTGGATCTTGGATATCCTGAAAAAGTCGTAGATTTGGAACAGCCAGATCCTAGTACTTGCGCAGGAAATGATCCAGTACACGGTTGCGCTTTCCCTCCAGCTGAAATCATGATCGCCATGAACACCGGTCTTGTTCAGGACGCTCCTTATTTAATTAGTTTCTTTAACAAATGGGACTGGTCAGCTGGAAATCAATTAGTTGCTGATGCGTGGTACGGCGAAAATTCTGAGAACTACGGCACCTCAGAAGAAGCCTTTGAGGCAACTGCTGTTTGGTTTCTCAGCAACAATGATGCCTGGCAGAGCTGGGTACCAGAAGATGTACTCGCAAATGTACTGGGCGCTTTGGCCCAAGAATAAATTCGGTTAGTTTGAGATATTAATCCCGCTAACTGTAGACATCATAGTATGGGGGGCCGGCCCGTGAAGGCTGGCCCTCCTAGTGCCTGTCACCACTGTGAATTATGACCGCTTACTCAACACAAATTAGCCATCACATCAAAGTGGAACATCTATGGAAGGTGTTCGGCAATAATCCGATGAGCGCTTTAGCACCTGAGAATGCGGAAAAATCAAGATCAGAAATTCAATCTGAATTTAATCAAGTTGTTGCATTAAAAGATGTTTCCTTTAAAGTGAAGAAAGGAGAAACATTTGTTGTCATGGGTTTATCTGGAAGCGGTAAATCCACACTTGTAAGATGTCTGATTCGTCTAATTGAAACCACATCCGGAAGCATATTCGTTGACGAAGAGGACGTGACCTCTTTAAGTGATAGAGACCTAAGGGATTTTCGGCGAACTAAGATCTCAATGGTCTTTCAAAATTTCGGCCTCTTACCTCATCGCAACGTAATGGATAATGCCTGCTATGGGTTGGAGGTTAAAGGTATATCACGCCTAGAGCGCCATCAAAAAGCACAAACAATGCTTGATTTGGTTGGATTGAATGGTTGGGAAGATTCTAGAGTCAGCCAATTGAGTGGCGGTATGCAACAACGAGTTGGATTAGCAAGAGCATTGGCTGTGGATCCCGAGATTTTACTCATGGATGAACCCTTCAGTGGATTAGATCCCCTGATTAGGCGTCAAATGAGATCGGAACTTGCAGAATTACAAAAAGAAATAAAAAAGACTATGGTCTTTATAACTCACGATTTGGACGAAGCCGTCACTGTAGGAGATAGGATAGCAATAATGAGANATGGTGAGATTATACAGATGGGAACCCCTGAAGAGATAATACTCAATCCTGTAGACGATTTTGTGACTGAATTTACTGAAGATGTCTCTAAGGAAAAAGTTCTTGACGTATCCGCCATATCCGTCGACCCTGACCTAAAATGGACCTATTCAACAGATTTAACTAAATTAAAGGACCGTCTCAGTAAAGTCAGAGCCCAACATGTGGCATTTGTAGATGAGTCAGGTAATTCACTCGGTGTTCTGATGCGAGGCGATATCGAACGATCGGCATCAGCAGAAGAATTAGATCACATGCTCAGAGAGTCACCTAAAGCAATATTGGACTCTAGTAATGTTAAACCTGCAATTTCGAAACTCGCAGTTTCGGAAACTCCAGTTCCAGTCGTCGATTCAGAGCAAAATCTATTAGGTGTCATAACACAGAGTTCTATTTTGAAATCACTTGCTCAATAGTTATTTAATTAAAACATTAGGCCATTGGAGTACCAAGTTTCATGTCGACAACAGACAAAGAAATTGAGGATTCAAAAACAGGTACATCTCGACGGGTAAATAATGGTCTAAAAAAAATTTATTTCCCATCTGTGGTGATTTTGGCCACCATAGTCTTATCTACCATGATACACGGAGCCGGATTTGAATTTGCTTTAGATTTCCCAGTCGATACCAGCAAAGAAATTGAAGGGTTTCTTGATGATTCTGTTGACTGGATTGTGATTAATTTCGGCGATTTCTTCGATGCTGTTAGTGATGCTCTCAAGGTTGTTTTAGGTAAACTTAGAGACCTTTTGGTGTGGATTCCTTGGCCAGTTATGATGGCTCTTGTTTTTATAATCGGATGGAAAGTAGCCTCATTAAAAATCGCTGCTATGTCCGTGGTCGGTTTAGTCATATTAGCTACAGTCAATTTGTGGGAACCAACTATGGTGACCGTAGCGATAATGATAGTATCCGTCTTCCTATCAATAGTTGTCGGTGTCCCGGTAGGAATTTTAGCGGCTAGAAGCGACTCAGTTGATACCGGCATACGACCAGTCTTAGACACCATGCAAACCATGCCAAGTTTCGTTTATCTCGTTCCTGGCATTATGCTTTTCGGCCTGGGAAATGTCGCTGCAATATTTGCTACCGTCCTTTACGCTCTACCACCATGTATCCGACTAACAAATTTAGGAATAAGACAAGTAGATGAATCCGTTGTAGAAGCAGGCAGATCTTTTGGATCAAGTGATATGCAATTACTGTTGAAAATACAAATACCGATGGCAATTCCTACTATTATGGCTGGTATAAACCAGACGGTTATGATGGCTCTCGCCATGTCCACAATTGCTGCCATGGTTGGAGCAGGAGGACTGGGTATTGAGGTATTAAGAGCAATGGGGCAATTAAAAGAAGGCGAAGCCATAATTGCTGGGTGCGCCATTGTCATATTAGCCGTCATAATCGATAGAATTTCGCAAGGCTATATAGAAAATCGGGCGTCGTAATATGACTTTTATGCAGATTCCAATGACGGTACACAAACTTGACCATCAGGATTCATTTATATATATTTAAACCCNCTTCGGAAGGATTATCCATAAACCCGAAGTGGGGAGATAACTTCAAACAACCGAATAGTGGTGGAAGCCCATATTCATTATGATTTCAGAAGAATCGCTCTTAAAATCTTCTAAATCACTTTGCTTAAAAGGTCGTACTTAGCCCGCATCGTGCGAGGCAATTACTAAAGCTAGTTAGCACCAATCTGGAGCCTATCCAGAAATCCAACGGCCGCATCCTTAGATACCACCCTATGTATCTTTTTATTTATTTGATATTTCGCACANCCCAACAAACGAAGGAGAAAATTATGTTGAATATAGCAAAGGGAAATAGAGTCGTAAGATCACTCTTGATCCTATCAATTGCGGCATTTTCCGCATTCATGGTCGCTTGTGAAGCTGAAACCATTGTAAAAGAGGTTGAAGTTGAAGTTATCAAAGAAGTGGTTAAGGAAGTCCCAGTTGAAAAGATAATCGAGAAAGAAGGTGCCGTGAGAACGGTGGTGGAAGAAGTAGAAGTTGTTAAAGAAGTCGTCAAAGAAGTAATAAAGGAAGTCGCCGTAGAGGTTGAGAAAGAAGTTGTTGTTGTAGCGACACCAATCCCAGTTATAGTAGGTGAAGGCGGGCAACGATATGGAGGCACTTTAAAATTTGGTACTGTTGACTTTGGTGCAATGGACCCTGCAATTATGGGTCTATCCACTGGGAGCGCCATGTACAGTAACCACACCTATGACAACCTGACAGAGCCATGGTACGACGGTGCTATTGTGAACANGCTAGCAGAAAACTGGTCTGCAAATGAAGAGTTGTCCGTTTATACAATTGACGTGAGAGATGGGGTGACTTTCCATGATGGATCACCGCTTACATCTGCTGATGTTAAATTCTCATTTGATCGTATTTTGGATGAGGCAACAGCCTCTCCNCTCCTNGGAGAAATAGACTACATCAGTGAAATAACCGCTCCTGATGATGACACAGTGGTATTCACACTGAAGGGATCCAACGTCAATTTACCTAGGGATTTATCTGACTATCACGCACGGATAGTCCCCAACGGTATAACACAGGAAACATTGCAAAATTCCAGTACTGATTTTGGAACTGGTCCATACACTCTTGGGGACCACAACCCAGCCGAGAGAACAGTAATGCATAAATATGAAGATTATTGGGTGGAAGGGAAACCTTTCTACGACCAGATCATTTTCTACTATATGCCTGAGGAAGCAACAAGAATTGAGGCTATGAAATCTGGTGCCGTAGATGTGATCGGCACGTTCTCACTGGCTCAAGTTGAAGGTCTGAATAGTAACAGCAGTATTACAGTAACTGGTGCCGACTCTGCAACCATCAGAAACTTAGTAATGGATACCAGAGAGGACAGTATATTTGCTGATAAAAATGCCAGAAAGGCCATTCAGTACGCTATTGACAGAGACTTTGTAAGAAAAGCTGTCACGTATGGATTTGGCGCAAATGCTAATGACCACCCTATCGGAACAGCCGACCCAATGTACTGGGATGGCCAGCCTATTATCAACCAAGATATCGAGTTGTCCCGCAGCTATCTGACAGCTGCTGGTTATGATGAATCAAACCCGTTGAGTTTCGAGCTTGATGCCTCAGACTTCAACCAGATGTTAGAAATGGCACTTGCTGTGGAGCAATCCATAGAAGCCACTGACCTACCAATTGAAGTTGAAGTTGCCAAGCATGAAGAGTCTACATTCTGGGAAGCTATATGGATGCAACCCGGAGGAACTCCTATGGTCACTTCCGCCTGGAACGGCCGACCTGCAGCTCAAGCAGTCAGTGTTGCGCTTAAGGGTGGTGGAAGCTGGAACGAGTCATATTTCAATAGTCCTCGAATGGACGAATTGTTGGAGCTGTCCTCCACTGAAATTGACTTCGATGTAAGAAAAGGTTACTGGAAAGAAATACAGGAAATCCTCATAGAGGAAGTCCCTAGTGCATATCTGCTATATGTCCCAGTTTTGATTGCCCATCAGAATCACGTACAGGGAGTCCAAGCGCATCCAAATAACTGGGTGTTTATGGAAGATTGGTGGACAACGGAATAGTTTTTACAACTATCCCTAACTTAAAAGTTTGAGTCTTATGACAGGTATCTGAGGTNATNACCTCAGATACCTGTCATGTCTAATACCTAGCCAAGGAGCCCTTTGATATCTTTAGATTTCTGGTCATAAGAATATCTCTTATCCTAGTTACTCTTTTTTTTGTGTCAGTTGCTATATTTACAGCTACAGAATTTTTGCCGGGAGACGCAGCGTCTCTTCTGTTGGGCCAGCAAGCCACAGAGAGTAACCTAAAAAACCTCCGTCATAATATGGGTCTTGATAAGCACCCCGTGGAAAGATATTACAANTGGATCAAGAATGCTGCACAGGGTGATCTTGGAATGGCCGCTCGGGGAGGTGCCACCATAAACAGCATGGTTAAAAGTAGGCTCCCAAACTCTGCCCTGCTTGCCGCAGCGGCATTTCTAATAGCTGTTCCAACTTCATTGTTTTGCGGNGTATTGGCGGGGACAAGACCGGACACAAAACTCGACAGGATATTAAGTATAGGAAGTCTCCTAGCGATCTCCATTCCAGAGTTTATTATTGGCGTCATATTAATGATGGTTTTTGCCACCAAATTAGGTTGGTTCCCATCCTCCAGCATTATGCTCCCCGGGGAAAGTATTTGGAGTAGTCCCAAGATATTGGTACTCCCCACATTAACTATCACAGGAGCTTTGTTTGCATATATATTGCGTATGGCAAGGGCCAACGTGATAGAGGTTATGGAAAGCAATTACGTGAGGACCGCCATATTAAAAGGCATCAGCATGAGGCAGGTCGTGTTTAAACATGTCCTACCAAATGCCCTAATACCTACTATTACAGTAATAGCTAACAACGTCGGTTGGATGTTTGGAGGAATAATTGTTGTCGAATTCGTTTTTGCTTACCCCGGTATTGGCAGCCTATTAATCATGGCCATAGATACACGAGACATGCGACTTCTTCAATCAACAGCATTGGTAATAGCTGCTATATACGCATTCGCCAACCTCGCCGCGGACCTGGTCTATGGTTTACTAAATCCTAGGNTTAGAGTAGGACAATAAAATGAATGCGAGCGATGTCAGTAGGAAAATAACGGTGCTTCAGTCGCTAAACGATATTTTTGTGAAAATCATTGACCTCGCCAAAATACCACTTCGAACAAACAGTGGCAGAATCGGATTCGCAATATTAATAATGTATTCCATTGTGATTATTTTTGGCTCATGGCTAACACCTTACAACCCAACGGAATATGATTTGGACCATCGATTTGAATCGCCATCATGGACTCATCTTTTTGGAACCGACCATAACGGGCGAGACGTGTTAAGCAGAGTTGTGGCTGGGGCCAGATCCATAATTTGGATTTCAGTAGTAGGTACGACTTTGGGGATTTTNCTCGGAACTATTATTGGCATTACGAGTGGATATCTAGGGGGATGGTTTGACCAAATAGCTATGAGGGCAATGGATTTTCTCTTATCGTTTCCGTCTTTACTGCTAGCTTTATTATTAATCACTATCGGTCTACAAAGAACCGCACTGGACGAATCTTGGTTAATCATAGCTGTTATTGGGATCGCATTTACTCCCAATAACAGTCGTGTGATTAGGAGCGCCGCCCTTACCATAAAGCCACTAGAATTTGTTCAAAATGCACGNCTCAGAGGGGAACCTTTGTACCACATTGTCATCCGCGAAATTTTGCCGAACATCATACCCGTGATTGGCGTCGAAGCAAGCTTAAGGCTCAGCTTCGCTTTATTATTGACCGCTTCTCTAGGGTTTCTAGGTCTAGGCGTACAACCACCAACACCGGACTGGGGACTTATGGTCAACGAAAGCCGAAGTCATTTAGCTTTAGCACCTTGGGCATCCCTGGCGCCCGCTTTCGCA
Source organism: Chloroflexota bacterium (assembly GCA_002728195.1). Classification (GTDB taxonomy): domain Bacteria; phylum Chloroflexota; class Dehalococcoidia; order Lucifugimonadales; family UBA826; genus UBA11996. The sequence continues at coordinate 13,541 of PBWI01000012.1, read as the reverse complement.
ATGGGCACACTTGTTATTGGGGTTAATCTATTTGCCGATGGCATCAGGCAATCCTTACAGCTCCCTGAAGATCGAGGTGAGAAGTAATGAATAAAGAACCATTACTTAAAGTTGAAAATTTATCGGTAACCTTCTTCACTCCAAGAGGTACTGTTACCGCTGTAAGGGAAGCTTCTTTTGAGATTTCAAGAGGAGAGGTACTGGGAATTGTCGGAGAATCAGGTTGCGGTAAATCAACTACTGCATTTGCTGTAATGGGATATTTGCCAACCACAGCGGNAACAGGTGGGTCAATATCCTTTGAAGGAAAGGACATATCTTCCTTGTCCGCAGAAGATTTGCGAGAGATAAGAGGGAACCGAATCGCCATGGTCTATCAAGACCCAACGACATCATTGAATCCTTCTATGAAGATAGGTCTCCAGGTTCAAGAAGTGATCTCTGAACATTTAGACTTAGACCAAACTGCCAGATACGAAAAAGTGGTCGAATTATTTGAAAGTGTGGGATTAGCGGATGCAGAGCAAGTCGGAGACAGATACCCACATGAATTAAGTGGAGGTATGCAACAAAGAGTGATGATTGCCATGGCTCTTGCTTGTGACCCTGACCTATTGATAATGGACGAACCAACGACAGGGTTAGATGTGACAACCGAAGCTACTATATTAGATCTAGTGGCAAGCCTAAAAGAACGCGTGAATGCAGGAATACTTTATGTGACCCATAATCTCGGAGTTATCGCTCGAGTCGCAGATAGAGTAGCAGTTATGTACGCAGGCCAGACAGTTGAACAATCANATGTAAAGGATTTATTTGCTTCACCTAAACATCCATATACTTCTGGTCTTCTTTCATGTGTCCCTAAACCTCCAGGTGAGGGAGAAGTTTCGTCAAGATTAAAAAGAATACCTGGGTTTGTTTATTCATCTCAGGAAGCCGTCGTAAATTCCTGTCTGTTTGCAGAACGCTGTCCACTAGCAGATTCAAAATGCACAACAACCGTCCCCAATCTGGAATTTATGGAAGAAAACTCTCAAGTAAGATGTTTTCACAGTTCTAAAGTATCCCCGGACACTTGGGGAGGGGCTGAGGAAAGAATAAGTCGAAAAGATGTGGACAGTCCAACCGTCTTAACCGGGACCGGAATAACACACGAATACGGGAAAAGACGAAAAAAATACATGGCNTTTGGACCAGATATAGATCTACCAGTCAGAGCGCTTAATCAGATAGATTTCAAAATGGCTCAAGGCAAAACTTTAGGNATTGTCGGGGAAAGCGGTTCGGGTAAATCGACTTTAGCCCGAGCTGTGGTAGGGCTAATAAAAGCACAAGATGGATCCCTTCAGTTGAATGGAAGTGAATTAGATAAAATTNTAGAAAATCGTTCCAACGAAGACAAATCTGCCATTCAAATGGTTTTTCAAAACCCTACCGCCTCGTTAAACCCTAAATTAAAGATTAAAAAGACCCTAATAAGATCACTAATGCGCTTTTCAAAGTTGACTAAACAGGAAAGTGAAGACAGAGCTGCGTCTCTTATGGAAGAAGTCGGTTTAGACCCCAGCTATTTAGAAAGACTACCATCAGAACTTAGCGGAGGAGAGCAACAAAGAGTTGCTATCGCGGGCGCTTTTGCCACCAATCCAGAAATAGTAGTGGCCGACGAAGCTGTGTCTGCATTAGACGTTTCAGTGCAAGCTCAAGTCCTAGGGTTGCTNGAAGATCGNCAACATGAATTAGGTAACTCCTATCTATTTATCACTCATGACCTTGGTGTTGTCAGATACATTTCAGATGACATAATGGTGGTTTATGCTGGCCATATAGCGGAATACGGACCATCAGAAAGTGTCCTAGGCACACCGTCCCACCCTTACACGGAAGCTCTTTTGTCAGCAGCGCCTATTCCAGATCCAGATGCAAATCCTAATCCACTTAGATTAGAAGGGGCTGTTCCAACTATGCGCGAGCAATTCACAGGCTGTTTTTTTGCAAGTCGATGCCCACGCAAATTGGGATCAATATGTGACACAGAAACACCACCCATACAGAACATATCTGCAAGAGAAAATCACGTAATAAACTGCCACATCCCAGTCGAAGATCTAGAAAAAATGCAATCCTGATCTACCAAACGGTATTTAATACAAACCAGATTTCTAACCCCTGCCGACGTAAGGCATTTGGGTTGCCATTATCGTAACAAACTGTATGTTAGCGTCCAACGGTAAGTTTGATATATATAAAACCGTTTCGCCTACATGTTCTACATTAAAAGTAGGCTCTGCCATAGTCTCACCATTAGCCTGTAAGACTCCACCTTGCATTCTAGCAGTCATTGGAGTAGCAGCATTTCCGACATCAACTTGGCTGCAAGCAATATTGTATTTACGGCCATCTAAAGATATCTGCTTGGTAAGACCTGTGATAGCGTGTTTCGTAGCTGTATATGCAACCGCATCCGGCCTAGGTGTATACGCTGAAATAGAACCGTTATTTATAATTCTGCCACCTTGCGGCGACTGATTTTTCATAATCCTTATCGCATGTTGCGCGCATACAAAACTACCTGTTAGGTTTGTATCAACAACACGCTGCCAATCTTCGACTGGAAGATCTTCCATGTTCATTCTTGGTGATCCAATCCCAGCATTATTGAAAAGAACATCTAATCTACCAAAAGTAGCTTCCGCTTTCTCAAAAAGGTTCGCTACTGATTCTGGGTTNCCGACATCAGTAGGTACGGCTATAGCTCNTGAATCATCAACCCCAGCTTCAGATATAGTCTCTTCTAAAGGTTCTACTCTGCGACCAGCCAAAACAACTGAGTACCCGTCGCCCAATAATTGCAATACTGAACTTTTACCAATACCTGTACCTGCTCCTGTGACCAATGCGACCTTATCATTCGATGACATGAATAGAACTCCTTATGAATTGATTAGCTTTGGAATTCTACCGGATATTACCTGTTAGGTCACTTCAAGTAATAAAAAGCTCTGAGAAATTTAGTAAGGGAAATGAAGTAGAATCAATCGAGTAATTTTTCGAATGCCCTTCTTAAGCGTAATCCAACCTCATCCAATCTTTTTGGACTATTGCCACTAAAAGCCAACCTAATATGATTCTGATGTAGGGATCTATCTTGATAAAACAGCGACCCATCAGGAAATATCAACCCTTCCTCTGCTGCCGATTTTGTCAACAATTCTGAATCAACATTCTTAATTTTTGGCCAGAGAAAAAACCCGCCCTTAGGCTCTATAAACTCCAGGTAGTCAGAACAATGTCGAAGTAATGAGTCAGCCAATGCCCTACACTGAGATTTATACAAACTCCTCATCTTTTTAACGTGTCTTGAATACTCAGAAGATTCAATGAAACTAGCAACGGCCGTCTGTATAAAAGGAGCATTGCCCATATCAGATCTACTTTTTCTTATAGCATCTATCGCACCATCTGAACCCTGAAGCCAACCCAATCTCAACCCTGTGGCAATCGTCTTACTGAAGGTGCCCATCCTCATGACCCCTTCTCCCTCATTCAAAGCGTATATGTCTGGTGGTGGAGATTCATCAAAAAACAAACCGCTGTAAGTTGAGTCCTCCAGTATCATAATCCCATTATCCAGCGCTAATTGACCAATTGCTCGTCTATTACTTTCACTCATTGTGAGCCCAGTCGGATTATGGAAATCATCTATCGTGTATATTGCTTTTACCACATCACGGTTTTTAAGTGAGTTTTGAACTATATTTTCAATAACTTCTACAGAAATACCTTCCTCACTGAGTGGTATCTCTATTATCCTTCCTTGATATTTAAGAATAGTTTCAACAGTTCCTGAAAAACTAGGACCTTCTACTAGAACAATATCTCCTGGGTCGATAAACGTGGCGCAAAAACTCTCCATACACCCAGAACTTCCATTGAAAAGTATGAAATTGTCAGGCGTTTGAGGTAGAGAGGTAAAGCCATGTATGGAATCATTTAGCAATTCTCTAAGATCAGCCTTGCCCCTGCCATATTCGTATTCCATTTCACTATATCGGCCAGAACATAAAACCTGCGATATATGATCAGCCATAGAATCCATAGGTATCCCTTCAGGAACTGGCATACCTACAGCAAGATCTATAGGATCAGGATGAATGGTTGGAATTTCCCATCTACTTTCTGATTCGGTTCCTGCACCCAAGGCCTTAGCACCAGTAGAAAGAATTTTTAAGATATCAAAATGAGTATCGGGCATTTAATCTCTCTTTATCCCCAATTTACTTTCAATTGTACCTCTCTAGTTTTGAACCAGATAGGCTTTATTTCAATCGTATCTGCTTTAAATGAAAACAAAATGCCTCCCTATTAGCAACTATCATCACTTTCGCTATAATGAGCGAAACTTTCGCTATAATTGCAGAAAATAGTAAGGAACAATACTATGAAATCAGATAGAAAACTTGTGGCTCATTTGATGAGAAGGGCAGGCTTTGGAGCCACACCCCAAGAATTAGACCACCTTACTTCTACCAAATCATATGAAGAAATCGTAGAGGACCTAACAAACCCAGAAAAATTTGACCCGATTGATATGTCCTACGTTGAAAGGTACTACACAGGAGAGCCTGTAGCAGTGCATGTTGGAAAATGGCTATACAGAATGGCCAACACCAAAAGGCCTCTTGAAGAAAAGATGTCACTATTCCTCCACCATATTTTCCCTGTGGCTTGGGGGAAAAGTGAACATGGACCCTCTCTATATCGAGAAATAGAGATGTTTCGTAACACAGGATTAACTAATTTCAAGAATATCTTGCTAAACCTCTCTAAGGATCCAGCTATGCTTTTCTGGTTGGATAATAACGAAAACCACAAAGATGAAATAAACGAAAACTACGGAAGAGAATTACTTGAGCTTTTTTCTATGGGGGTCGGAAATTACACAGAAGATGATATAAAAAACGCCTCCAGAGCCTTTACTGGATGGACTTTTAGACAACCACTATCTTTATATCCATACGGTCACCACCATGCTGATTTCGAGTTTATTTCTGATGACCACGACTACGATAAGAAAGAATTTCTTGGGCAAGTAGGAAATTTCGATGGTGAAGACATAATCGATATTATCGTCAAAGAAAAAGCTGCTGCCAATTTCTTATCACGCCACCTATACAATTTTTTCGTCGAAGACGAAGTCCAGGTACCTTCATGGGAAACCGTCGAACCTAAAGATCCTAAGGCTATTGAAGAACTATCCAAGGCTTACATGGAATCTGAAGGAAACATGAGAAATATTTTGAGTACTCTGTTTAACTCAGATTTCTTCAAAAACTCGTTAAACTTACCCAAAGTGAAAAGCCCTACTGAACTTATCGTTGGGGTAATTAAGCAAACAGGTGAATTTAATTCACCTACTCCTGGCATTCACGAATTTGCCGTAACAACTCTCAATGGTTCAGCATTTGAAGGCCCACTAGCCATCATGGGGCAAAGACTTATGAATCCACCTACAGTAGAAGGGTGGCACACCGGTTCCGAATGGATTGACTCCGGAACATTGAGTGAAAGAATAGGCTTTGTCGAAAAACAATTTGCAGATCCTTCAAAACCAGGTGTTTCAGAAATGGTAAATAGGATCGGAAGTTTGGATGACAATCCATCTGAATTAGTCGACAGATGCCTTGATCTATTAGGCGCTGTAAATGTTCGTGAAGAAACATACAAATCTCTAAAAACATACGCTGAAGAACTCAAGGAAATTGAGACCTCAGCAGGAGTGCATAATCTAATACAAATGACAGCTTCCACCGTTGACTACCAGTTTGCTTAGAAATAAGGAGAGGTAACTCGAAATGACAACCGAAACCAAAGAAAAAACCCTAGTAGTTATTCAATTGACCGGTGGCAATGATTTCATGAACACATTGGTCCCATTTACAAACGAGCACTACTATGACGCACGTAAAAAGATTGTTATAGGGGAGAAGGATGTACTTCCAATAAATAAAACATTGGGAATAAATAACAATGCTGCTCCATTGAAAAGGCTTTTTGACGAAGGAAAGGTAGCTATTGTTCAAGGAATAGGATATCCAAATTCCAATAGATCTCATTTCAGGGGAATGGACATATGGCACACCTGTGAACCTGACAGGGTCGGCAGCGAAGGCTGGTTAGGTTTAGCTATAAAGGATCTAGATCCTAAAAGTGAAAATGTCCTAACTGGTATAAATATTGGCCAAGGTTTGCCCAGAGCCATGTCAGTAGCAGGTGTGCCGGTAACCTCTGTGGGAGACCTAGAAAGCTACGGAGTCATGAACAAAATTGAACAAGAACGTCTTAAGGAAAGATCACTTCAAGCCTTTAAAGATATATACGGCCAAGCAATAGGAAGCGGTCAAGTTGCCGAATACATTGGCAAGACAGGATTGGACGTACTTAAAGGCGCAGATCTTCTAGCCAACGTAGCCAGTAAGTACAAATCCTCAATTGAATACGCCGACAACGCTATAGCAAAAAGCCTTAGAGACGTAGCGCGAATACATTTTGCTGATTTGGGTACCAGAGTTTTTTATACCAACCACGGCGGATACGATACTCACGCAAATGAAATGCCTACTCATCCAAAATTATTAAACGACCTTAGCGGGGCGATATCTGATTTCATGGATGACCTTGAGGAACACAACGCCGCTGACGATGTGGCAATACTGGTTTTCACAGAATTCGGAAGACGGATGCGAGATAACGGAAGTGGCACCGATCATGGATCAGGAGGAGGTGCATTCCTAATAGGCAAAAATGTGAAAGGCGGCCTTTACTCAGAATACCCGTCATTGAACCCTAATGATTGGGAACATGGAGAAGACCTGAAACACACAATAGACTTCAGAGGCATCTACGGTACGGTTCTAGACCAATGGCTCGGGTTGGATGCGAGGCCGATTGTCAAAGGTGAATTTGAACAGATAAAACCTTTTCACATTTAATTACGGGAGACCCAATATGACTAGACCCCATGGATTATTGAGAGCCGGATACCCTTATTCGACAACCCTAGGTATGAGGCGAGTCACCAACTTCCCTACAGATATTGCTTTTGGCGAAGATGGCATTCTATACGTGCTACTTAGGTCAGAAGGTGTAGCCTCAGTTCGTATCTGGTCTAAAGACGATATGGACGAACTCACCGATGAGTTGAAGGGATTTGCAAGTTTTGGTTCTGAAGATGGGCAACTAAAATGGCCCGTCAACATAATCACTGATGATTCCGGCGGCATATTCGTCAGCGATGAAGCTAATCACCGTATCACTAAATATGACCGAGAAGGCAATTACGTAGACAAATTCGGTATCCATGGAGAAGGTCCAGGTGAATTCAACGGTCCTTCTGGATTTGCTCTGGATATTGATAATAATTTCGTAGTTTGCGATTCTAAGAACAATCGGATCCAGAAATATACCAAGAATGGTGAATATATCTCCACATTTGGCACATATGGATCAAACCCAGGACAATTTAACCTACCTTGGGGTCTAGACTGTGATGAAAATGGAGATATTTATGTATCCGACTGGGGGAACCATAGAATTCAAGTGTTTTCTTCAGACGGGGAATTAAAAAATATTTTTGGAGAATATGGATGCGATGCAGGGCAATTGAACAGGCCAACTGGTATCACGGTAGACAACCATGGAGATATTTATGTGGCCGACTGGGGGAACAATAGAGTTCTTATGTTTAACTCTGAAGGTCAATACATTTGGAGTTTTTACGGAGATGCTACCCTATCGAAAGTTGCACGAAATTACATGCTAACTAACGCAGTACCAAACAGACTCAGAGAAATGGGTAAATTAGAGTCAGAAAAATACCTGCGACGACCAAGATCTGTAAGAATAGATAACGATTTCAGGCTATTCATACCGGATTTCGAATCCTACAGGATCCAAGTCTACCAAAAAGATTTTATAGAACTTGATGAAACGCAGTTCGCTGAACCATTAAGAAATCCTACCTTGGAAGTCACATAGATCTTATTGAGACAAACAAAGTATTCTTTTACATGACCGATAATATTGAATCTAAAATCAAACAAGTTATGGAAAACCTAGGCATAACCTACAGTTGGATTGATGTAGATCCCAATTATGCAGATACTGAAAATTTCTGCCAGAAATATGGTTATCCAATGGACAACTCAGGTAATACTATTCTTGTGGCATCAAAAAGGGGTGAAAAAAAATACAGTGCTTGCATAGTCTTGGCTACCACTAGATTAGATGTAAACAAGAAAGTTAAGGAATTGATGCAAGTCTCCCGACTGTCTTTTGCTAATGCTGAAGAAACGACCGCGATCACGGAAATGCTTATTGGAGGTGTTACACCTGTTGGGTTACCAGAACATTTACCTCTTTATATTGACGATAAAGTGATGAATAAAGATTACGTGATAATAGGAGGTGGAAGCAGATCTGGAAAAATTCGATTAAACCCTGAGGAACTGCTCAAACTTCCTAGCGCTCAAGTGATTGAAGGCCTGTCTAAAGCCTAATTAACCTGACCAATTCAGGATATAATCACGCTGTATTTGAGTTTCCGGAGAATCCCGAAATGCCCCAGCCACCCCAAGTCTCAAATTCGTAATTTGATCCAAGGCCTCTTGACCAGTCATGCCGTGCCTTACCAAGTAACACCCCACAACCGTTCCTGTTCTGCCAAGGCCCCTAAAGCAATGAACATAAACTGAGCTATTAGATTCAATTTGAACGTCAATTAAATCTAAAATTCTTTTCATTTCGTCAAGGTCTGGAACTTCTCTATCTACTATAGGAAACCTATAATATTCAGACCTTAAGGAGCGTCGGCGTCTTTCTATATGTAAAATCCGTTGGTAATCAGGTCTCTCACCAGCCTCGGTCAAGTCTATAAATGAACTTATGCCACACTCCATAAGATTCCCAATTTTGTAGGAAGGCGTATTTCTATCCTTTAATTTTGTCTTAAGTAGTGCTGAAACAGAATTTACAATAGTGGCCAAAGTCGTCGAAGGTCGAAACGACAGTTGATTACCAGGATACTCCCCAGCTGCTAATTTCCCCTTCACGACCCAGTAGGCAAAACTATTTAATTGATTTTCAGAATTATTGGCCATCAGTATAAAATTACATCATGTGATTTATATAAAGAAAATTTAACCCTCGATAAAGGCGCCTAAATGGTATCAGAGTTAGACAAAGTCAATAACTTAGTCTGGATAGATCTGGAAATGACAGGTCTAGAAGATGAACACCTCATTATAGAAATAGCAACCATAGTGACGAATGGGGATCTTGAAGAAATTGCTGAGGGTCCTTCTATAGCTATAAAGAGAACTCCATTTGAAATGCAAAATATTAATGAATGGTCAAAAGAGCAACATGAAAAATCTGGNCTATTGGACAGAGTATCNAATTCATCAGTTTCAATATATGCCGCTGAAAGTGAAACTCTTGCTTTTCTGGAAAATTGGGTAGAATCAGGAAGATCCCCTATCTGCGGAAATTCCATAGGAACTGATAGAAGATTCATAAGAAGAGAAATGCCACGTCTTGATAAATTCCTACATTACAGAATGGTCGATGTATCCACAATCAAGGAGCTTGCAAAACGATGGTACCCGACAAAAGAGTTGCCAGAAAAACAAAGCAAGCATCTGGCCTTAGATGATATACGAGAAAGCATCGAGGAATTACGTTGGTACAGAAAAACATTTTTCAAGGAAGAAATGTAAATCTAGGAGTTTCACAATTTGATAAAGAGACCTCTTGGCAAAACTGGAATGGACGCCTCCATATTGAGCCTGGGAACNGGTGGTGCTAGGCAATTCGGCCAAAGCATGGGATATTCAATTAAGGATCAAACAAAACTTGTACATGCCGCACTCGACATGGGAATAAATATTTTTGATACCTCTACCCATTACGGGGATTCAGAATCAATTTTAGGAAANTGTTTATCAAATATTCCAAGAGATTCCTTCTTCCTGTGTACTAAATGGCCAGCCAGAGACGAAATGGGTAACACCGTTTTTGACCCAAAAAAATTAATTGAATCAGTGAACAAAAGTCTTGCAAGACTTCAAACAGATCACATAGACATCATGCTATTCCACGGCATAATGCCCGATGAGTATTATTCGATTGTGGAGAATCTATATCCAACGATGGCTCAATTAAAANCTGAAGGAAAAATTAGAAGTATTGGATTTAGCAGTCGTTTTTCNGAGGACCCTGCGCAAAAAAGCATCCAGTTAGGTCTTTCACAAAACCCAGATCTGTGGGATGTAGTGATGTTGAAGTACGGAATCCTAAACCAACATGCCGCAGCTGAAATTCTACCTTTGGCTCAAAAACACCAANTAGGNACAATCAACATGGCCGCAGTTAGGGTAAAACTACCTGACCCTGAACTTTTNAAAGAACTAATCGCAAAATGGAAATCATCCGGGCTGATAGATATTAATTCATTGCCCCCTTCTGACCCACTAGGNTGGCTAATTGAAGGAGATGTNAGNTCAATAATTGACGCTGGATACAAGTTTGCNGCTGAACCTGAAGCNATCTCNACAGTACTGACAGGAACTGCTTCAATTCCTCACCTAAAAATGAATGTTGAAAGTGTTAGAGAACCAACTCTCATAAAAGAGCATCTAGATAGACTTAAAAACACTTTGAGNCACATAGTCGAATACGCGTAATATATATCGACAGAGATGCAATATAGGACTCANCCAGTGGAAGAAAANACCAATCAAGATTTTATAAGAGATATAATCAAAACGGATTTGGACTCTGGAAAACACGAATCTATCACTACCAGATTCCCTCNAGAACCAAATGGATATCTTCATATAGGCCATGCTGCCTCTATATGTTTGAATTTTGGAATAGCAGCTGAAAATGATGCAGCTACCTGTAATCTCAGATTTGATGACACCAATCCTTCAAAGGAAAATACAGAATTTGTAGAGGCCATAAAAAAAGACATTAAATGGCTTGGATTCGATTGGAATGAACGTGAATATTTTGCATCCGATTATTTTGACAAACTCCATGAATTTGCCGTCACCCTTATTGAAAAGGGAAAAGCCTATGTCGACACTCAAAATCAAGAGCAAATCAGGACAAATAGAGGGACCCTCACAGAACCAGGGCANGACAGCCCATACCGAACTCGGAGTGTGCAAGAAAATTTAACTCTCTTTGATGAGATGAGAAAAGGCAAACACCAACCCGGCTCTCATGTGCTGCGTGCCAAAATCGATATGTCTGCCCCAAACTTAAATATGAGAGATCCGGTAATGTATCGGATACTCGACGCTCCTCATCACCGCACAGGCACTGATTGGCCTATTTANCCAATGTATGACTTCGCTCACGGGCTCTCTGACTCCATCGAGGGAGTTACTCATTCCCTATGCACGATGGAATATGAGGACCATAGGCCTCTTTATGATTGGTTCATAGACGAACTAGAAGTATTCAAATCACGACAAATTGAATTCGGAAAAATATTTCTTAGCCATACTATATTAAGCAAAAGAAATCTAACGAAATTGGTCGAAAATAAGTTGGTAAGTGGATGGAATGACCCAAGAATGCCGACCATATCTGGTATGAGACGTCTCGGTTACAGCGCCGAATCAATAAAAGAATTTTGTAGAAGAGTCAGTATAACCCGAAGATGGAATACAGCAGAAATAGAGCTTTTAGAACATTGCCTACGAGAGGACTTAAACAATAAAGCGAATAGAGCTCTCGCAGTTCTAAAACCTGTCAAAGTAGTAATAGAAAACTATCCTGAAAACCAAGTTGAATATCTCGAAGCTTCAAACAATCCTCAAGATACGNCCAGTGGAACCAGAAAAATACCATTTTCTAGNGAAATCTATATTGAACAAGATGACTTTATGGAGGAAGCTCCCAATAAATTTTACCGGTTAACCCCTGGGAGAGAAGTCAGATTAAGATATGGCTATTTCATAACCTGTACAAAAGCCATAAGGGACCCGATCACTAATGAGATTGTNGAGATTAGGTGTACCTATGATCCTNAGACCCGAGGTGGTAANTCACCNGACGGCAGAAAAGTAAAATCAACGATTCATTGGGTGAGTTCAAGCCATGCAGTGGATGCTGAAGTGAGGCTTTATGATCGACTTTGTATTGATCCTGAACCTGATATATCTGACGGCGAGAATTTGGAATCAGTTCTGAATCCGAATTCTCTTGAAACTATCATATGTGCCAAGCTAGAACCTAGTCTGAAAAAGGCGATCCCTGGCAATCCAATTCAATTTGAAAGACTAGGATATTTTTGTTTGGATTCTGAGGATTCCGATGGNGAAAACAACTTAGTATTCAANAGAACGGTCTCACTCAGAGATAGTTGGAATAGACGACAATCTGCCAGGTAAAATTGGTGATCTAAAGTCTACTTAGTTTTTAGGAAACGAAGAAACTNGTTCCTGAATTCCTCCGCCCACATTAGGATTCCGGCAGAAAAGAAACCCAATGCTACCAATCAACGATACTACCGCCAAGGAATAAAACGCTCTATCGTAGCTTCCATAGTGATCATACATCAATCCGGCTACATATGGNCCGAGAGTCATTAGAAGCATCATTGGCAGCATAGAAACGCCCAGCACTTTNCCAAAGGCTTTTCGTCCAAAATATTCTCCCCTTATCGCCGTGCCAAGTGGAATTCTAGCCCCAAATCCAAGCCCATAAACAATCACAAATACAGGAGCCATAAAGACAGTTGTGATCGAGGTCGCATATATAACACCCAAGGCCTGTATTATTCCAAAAACNCAAAGAGAGATGTTTTTAGGAACTTTATCTCCCAAGTANCCTCCAAAGACCTGCGCTGCACCAGAAAAAAGCATGGTAGAACCCCATATCCAAGCTCCAGTTTGCACCGGTATACCTTGATCTTTCAACGCTAAAATCAGGTGCACAGTCATAGTNCCTATAAGCATTGTAGACATCCCATTACAAATTGCCAAAAGCCAAAACACTGGCATTTTTATAATGGTCATCATTGGAAATTCGTTATCCACTTTCATGACAAAATCTTTGGTTTGCTGGGTTTTCTCCTTTTCCACAAACTTTCTGCCATCTGGAATTTCATCGAATTCCTCAGGGCTATTCCGTATCAGTCTACTAACCGGGTAGGCCAGCAAAATGAAGAATATCCCCAAGGACATTGATGTGGCTCTCCAACCAACACCATCTGGTTGTACTAACCATGCCAACAACGGAACTAGAAGGAAACTTCCCATGGAAAACCCGATACCACCTAGNCCCATAGCCATGGTTCTCTTCTTATCAAACCAGTTGTTTATAACAGACATCATTGGAAGCCATCCGCCTGCCGAGGCACCCAACATGATGACTATATAAGACGCATAAAAGACCAAAAGTGTGTTAGTTTGGCTAAACAAAATGAACCCCAAACCAATAATTGTCACACCGGAAAAAACGATTTT
>PBWI01000086.1 GCA_002728195.1 Chloroflexota bacterium | reverse complement strand
TAATCATTACATTGCTATGAAAAAAAGTGTATTCCAAATACGAGTTACATTCATCATCATAAACATCCTTCTTGCACTTCTCTTTAAACAAATCCATCTGTTTAATATCATCATATGTAGAGATAACAAAAAGCACGACATTATCTAACCCAATCTCATCACCTGTATCCAATATACAACTTACCGTGTCGTTAGAGAGAAACCTCTTTCTATCTACTTCTCTTTCCTCACAATTAATAAGGTTGTGTTTATCAAGTGCCTTAATAACTTCAGCAGTATTTCGGAAGGTCTTCTGAGGTGGTGCTGTCGGCGAAGCAGTAGAAGCAGCGGTAGGAGCCGAAGCGGCTTCATCACCCGAACTACAACCTAAAAGTAAAGCAGTTAATAACAACGACAGAACAATCAACTTCCTCATTACTGCCCCTTTAACACAATACACAGTTTGCTAATAGGACAATAGCCCGAAAATAATCATTCTCGTTGAGCTGAATATCTTGAAATAGTGTCTCCATAATCCCGAATAATACAACAAGGCGGTTAGTGGTTATGCCCGGCAAAAAGAAAAGCCTTCGGCGCCACACACACTTGAATAATTAATGTTTTTCGCCGCCTGCAGGCACGAAATACTTGAATTAAATCAAGCCTATGAAAACATTAAAAAATAGCCGTTATATTTATATATATAGAAAAAGGGGGGTATTTTTAATCTTTTAATACCTCATCGCTATATTGCACCTCGCGAGCAATAGTCTGCATCTGCGCCTTGCGCATTTCTTCCCGTAAATGAAGTTTGATATAGATAGTCCCGCCCTCGTTTTTCACAGTAAATCCCATTTTTGTGGCGAGACGGTTTATATTCTGACTAGTTGTGTCTATACCGTCTTCTTTTAATTCTTTACGGATAACACCCGCAGCAACTCTGGGGGCAAAAGTACCGTTATTTTTGTGTACATTTTTGAGAATAGTTCGAAATATAGCCACCTCCTCTTCCTCTAATTCCATTTCAGTATTCAGAGCTATATCTTCCTCCCCCAGCCGCTCTACATATTCAATGTACCCAACATCCCCAGTGAGGTTGGCGATGTGAGAAACCACAGTCCAGACCTCCCATTCTCGACCAGCATCATCAGTAGGAATTTCTTGCCATATGTGGGTTATGGATTCAGCAAAAGATTCTATTTTGCCCAGAAACGATTCGCTCAGCAGCTTCAAATCAGGATTTCTTTTTCCCGGACTTTTTAGGTTCACTCTAGTTGTATACAGAAAAATAGACCTGCTACTTGAAGTCTCATCATCGAAGCCCTTCCTTCGGTGTAGGGCTAGCGCTGAACTAACCTGTTTCTTATCTTGAAGCCATACCCCCGGTTGCCCGCCACTTACATTAACTGTCATCTCACCACTAAACTTATCAAACGCCTGTTTCATAAACCTTTCCACGCCTCTGAGCCCATCAGCCTCTTCCATGACGTGAGTGCCACCCTTGGCGAGCTTGTTTCTACAAACAGGTACGCTAGTCCCTTCGGTGATAATCATCTCCTTTCTATCTGTGTATGCGGGAGACTTATACGCAAGCTCCATAATCATTTTCAAAGCAGTAGTCTTGCCCGAATTTTTCCGGCCCATAAACACCAAAATAGGGAATTTCTGCACGTATTGATATCCATATGTGCCAATACACCAATAAACGATGGTCTTGGCTTCATTTTCCCTCCAACCACTCATACTGCAAATGAGGTCAGTAAGTTCATTAATCCACTCGAATTCTGTTTTCATACACTCTCCTTCTTACTAAATTAACCCCTGATTTATTTCGGGGGTACAACACTAAAATGATAACTCTTTGTGAATTAGTGAACAAAGTGGTAAAGCCATATTAATAGCTTAATAAAGCCATTGAAATATCCTCACAAGCCATATAAGATTCTATCCACATATTCGTTTATAGCTCTAATTTGACAGGCAAGGAGAGGCTAATGGCAGATGAACAGGAGATTAACCCTGACGAGCTTCTGGAGGCTATCCAAAGGAAGATGGGCTCCACGTGGCATCACGACATAGATTTCACCGACAAGCTGCAAGACTCTGTATGGGCTGGCATGACTCGAGAGGAGATTATCGCTGATGTCTTTGGTGGGACTGTAGAGGAGAACTTCGCAATGGATGAGGCTAATGCCAAGGCAAACAGGGACGGCAGGCAAACTAGTAGATATCCCTTCGAGTTATACGCTAGTTACCTGCGTTGGCTGGAAGGTGATAGCCAGACTGAAATATTCCAATTCTTGCAAGATGCCATTTGGGAAGATGGTACTGGAGACCGAAAGTATGAGGATGTTGGTCTAAGGACAATCACAAGGTGGATATCAAACTTTAAAGAACTACCACATGAACAAGATAGAGGCGGTATATGGTTTCACAATTGCGAAAAGTACGGCATCCCCGGGGGCGTGTATTCAGACATTGTCCAGACTGGCGTAAAGGTAACCCCACGTTATGCCAAGTGGATGGGAAGGTTGAAAGAAGTACGCCATAGGGGGCGACCGTGGCATAACAGGATAGTAATGTCATACACCAGACAGTTTGTAGAGGAAGAACAAAAAGAGATGCTTGGTTTGAACCACAATCTGGGTGGTGTGTCTATGCATCTTGAAGTTAGATTAATGGATAACCCAAGAAAAGGAGATACGGTATGAGTCTTAGACAAATGGCAACAATATTAGGTGTGTCGCACTCACTGTTAAGCAAATGCATTAATGGTAAGAGGAGATGGAACCCGGAATTAAAGGAAAGATATGACTGTCTTGTCACCAGTGTGGTGACAAGTGGTGACAAAACTCATGTAAAATGTAACTGTCAAACCGCTCATTCATACTTGGCGCATTCGTCTAGCGGCCTAGGACACCGCCCTCTCAAGGCGGAGATCACGGGTTCGAATCCCGTATGCGCTACCACTTAGTTGTTGAAGATAAAGATTGCAGTCAGACAATTCCGCAAATAAATGTCCCCTTTGCCTCTCTTATGAATCAAGATTGCTATTTGTTAGTAAGAGGAAAAATTTAGAACGTAGTTATTTCGAATGTGATTTCTGTGGATTGGTTTTTGTCCCAAGTATTTATCACCTAAGTTTCGATGAGCAAAGGAACCGATATCTTGAACACAATAATTCCCCCACGGATACGGGATATAGGGAATTTCTAAGCAAATTAAAGAATGAAATAACTCCTCATCTAGAACCTGGCCAAATTGGATTAGACTATGGTGCCGGACCTGGCCCTACATTGTCTGGCATGCTGGAATCGGATGGCTTTAAAATGGAAGTTTTTGATCCTATTTTTGAGAACAAAATTGAGAATTTAGAAAGATCTTATGATTTTATTGTTTGTACCGAAACGGTAGAACATTTTTTAGAGCCAAATAAGGATTTCCAAATTTTGCACGATATCGCAAAGCCTGGGGGATTAATTGGAATTATGACCTCGATTTTATATGATGGAATTGAATTCCAAGATTGGTACTATAGACTCGATCCAACCCACATAAGTTTCTACCGGCCACGAACAATGAGATATGTCGCTGATAGATGGAATTTAAGATATTCTTCACCTGTGAATAATGTATGCTTATTCAATAAACCAGTAGGATAAATTTCTCATAAAATGCCAGCAGAGCTTCCCTCCCTACTAGTCGATATTAAGCCTGGAATAATAGACCTAGGCTGGGGTCACCCTTCGCCCCGGCTTCATCCGTTTGATGAAGTTAAAGAGGCGTCTTCAAAAATGTTTCAGAAGGGAGATAATTCACCTCTGCAATACGGTGCGACTCAAGGATTTGGACCATTTTTGGAAAGCCTCGCTACTTTTCTATCAGGACAAGATGCCTATATACCCGATGTAGATCCACACAATTTATTTCTTACAGCAGGTGCATCTCAAGCATTGGATCTTGCGGCGACCCTATACGCTGATTCGGGTGATACTGTGATGGTGGAAGAGCCCACTTATTTTGTGATCGAAAAAATTTTTAGAGAACATTCCCTTAACATTGTGGGAATTCCAACAGATGAGAATGGGATAGTCACTACTGAACTACAACAATTGTTGGAGAATGGCCTTCAGCCCAAATTTCTATATACGATTCCTACTTTTCAAAATCCAACCGGGTCATCAATTGGTGAAACTAGAAGAAAGCACCTTGTAGATTTAGCTAATGAATACGATTTTCAAATATTTGCGGACGAGGTTTATCAACTCATAGGATTCCAAGAATACACTCCAAAACCAATGATGAATTTCGATTACGGTGAGAAAGTTATATCTTTTGGATCATTTTCTAAGATCTTGGCTCCTGGTTTGCGGACAGGATGGATTCATGCATCACAGAAAGTTATCAATAAATTCTCTGATGCTGCTCTAACTTTTAGTGGAGGTGGATTTAATCATTACGCTTCAGCGTTGATTAAAGAAGTGATAGATCTTGGCTATCTTGCTTCCAATGTATTAAATTTGAAGGAAGAGTACCTTTCAAGGGCAGTGCAGATGGATAAAAGTCTCTCTAAGCACCTTGGTGGGGTAGTATCGTATTCATTCCCTAAGGGCGGATATTATTTTTGGCTAAAGTTCCCCGAAAAGTTTGATTCAGATGGTTTTTTGGAATTAGCGGAAGCTAACGGCGTATCTTATAGACCGGGAAATGCCTTTTCTGAATCTGGGAAATTCAGTAGATATTTAAGGCTAACCTATACTCTTTTCGAGGCAAATGAAATTTCGGAGGGTATCAGGCGCTTGTCAGTGGCGTATCAGGATATCTAATTTATTTTCTTCCAAGCATTAGGGCCTTTTTTCCTGACGAAAATATCTGGATTTAAGATCTCTCCCAAAATTTCCACGCCATCTATTATTCTCGGGCCTGGCCTGCTGAAGTAGGCGGATCCATTAACCGCGTATATTTCCCCCTCAAATGTTTTCCAAAATTCAGATTCACTTAGTAAGTAAAATTCTTCAATAGTTTTTGCTAGGTCAAAGCCACAAACCATCAGAACAATTATTTCTGGTGAAGATTTCGACACTTCTTCCCAGGTGACCTGTTTTGATGGTTCTTCTCTTTTCCCCAAGGCTGGTGTTCCCCCTGCAATTTCAATCATCTCGGGAACCCAGTGACCTCCTATAAATGGAGGATCCAACCATTCCAAACCTAACACGCGAGGAGTTTCAGTTGATTTCAGTGTCTGAGACTTTACAAAATCCAATCTCGAATGAGCTTGATCAATTATTGAATGAGCCGTTGATTCAGTGTTTGTTTGTTTTCCGATTTGTAGTATAGAATCTAAGATCCCTTCCAAATTGGAAGGTTCAAATGACAGAATTTTTTGATCCCCGCTTAAAGTCCTTACACTTTCTTCAACCAGGCTGTAAGAAACTGCGCAAACTTCACAAAGCTCTTGTGTGAGTACTATGTTGGGATTGACCCTATTTAATGCTTCGTTGTCAATGGCATAAATACCTGAGCCTTTATGTAATGCCTCGGAAATATGTGTGTTTATTTGGCCGGAAGTGCTTCCCGTATGGTCTATTAGGCTTTTAGTAACGACTTCTACGCCACGTATCTCCTCAGGGTAATCGCATTCATGGGTTATTCCTACCAAGTTATCTTTCAGCCCAAGGTCGCAGACAATTTCTGTGGTGCTCGGTAGTAAAGAGCATATTCGGATCTCAGGTTCCATAATAGTCCCACCTTTTGAGTCGTGAAATTTATAGACTTAACATTTTCCCCAGCTTAGTTATACTACCACTGCAATTTACAATGGATTTAAATAGTTATGGAACAAAGAAATTAGTGGAGGTGTGCCTTGTCTGAAGACTTTTCTAAGTACGTCACGGTTGAGCAAATTATTCAAAGAGCTAGGCAAAATTTGGCTCAGGGACCTTGGGANTATCTCGCAGGGGCTTCGGAATCTGAAACNACTATGAGAAGNAATAGATTGGCTTTTGATAAANTAGCATTTCGTCCAAGAGTATTGGTTGATGTTTCTAGTGTTGATGCTTCTACAACCTTTATTGGTCATAAAATACGTATACCAGTTTTGCTGGCTCCAATTGGTTCCCTTCAAGTGTTCATACCGGAAGGTGGAGCCGCTGCCACAGCTGCAGCTGGAGAATTTGGAACTATGCACGTGGTAAGTTCTGTAACTCAACCGTCCTTAGAGGAAACTTCTGCNACAACGGATTTTGCCAAATCGTATCAACTTTACATACATGGGGACTGGGATTGGACCAAAGAAATGATTGGTAGAGCAAAAGCTGCTGATTACAAAGGNTTTTGTATNACTGTAGATACTGCGAATTANAGCCGTAGAGAAAGGCCCATGCTAAGCANNTGGACACCTGTATCTAGAAGAAACCCTGTTGACCCAAAATGGCAGGCTTCTGTGACATGGGANAGCATCGATAAGATTAAAGCAGAAGCTGNGTTGCCTTTNATGTTGAAAGGAATAGCCACTGCAGAGGACGCAAAAATAGCTATCGAGCATGGAGTTGATGTTATTTGGGTTTCAAATCATGGTGGTAGGCAGCTTGATCACGGTCAAGGGACTATGGAGATGCTGCCNGAAATTGTTGAAGCCGTAGATGGTAAGGCTGAAATAGTNTTGGATGGTGGGGTCCAGAGAGGATCGGATGTAGTGAAGGCCGTCGCTATGGGAGCCACCTCTGTCGCAGTTGGCAAAATGCAGGGTTGGGGCNTGGCAGCTGGTGGAGTTCCAGGGATGGTCAGGGTTCTTGAAATACTAGAAGAGGAAATAAAAATAGCCATGGGGCTAATGGGTGTGACTTCGATGGACCAATTGAATCCTAATTATGTTTGCCCTGCTGATATGGTGACCATGCCCCATGAAATGAGCTCTTGGGTGAATAANCCAATAGACAGAATCCCCTAGTAGCTTACTTTGAGGTTTCTTCAAGGATACTCTTTAAATTGTTCACGAATGCCCCTTTGGCCAGGACTGGATTACACCCCAGAGATCGAGCTAATTCCATAGAGGTGGTATCTTCGTGTGGACCGTATGCGATCATTTTTGGGTAAAGATNTTGATCCTCTTTGAAAAGTTGTAGTGCTTTATGCCAAAAATCTTGATCATACTCTAAATCAGCAACCACTAGGTCTATAGGTGATTCAGAGATTAGTTCCGTNACTTTANCGAGATTTGAGGCCCTCACTATAGATACCCNCGGACCTGCAGCTTGTTGGATTCGGGGTAGAAACATTAGATTGTTGGATAACAAGAGTAATGTTGTCACTTTTTACCTTTCCCATTGACTAAATTGAGCGTATTTTAATACCAGTCAAATCATTTTATGTAAAAAATCTATCAAATGAGGTGATTGGATATGTTGTTAAAAATACAATCGGCTGATGAGCCAGGGTCTATATTAGGGGCGATTTTCAATCATTTCCCTGCAGACTCGGATGGAAAATGGAACATACTAATTGGGGTTGANGCATTCTTAGCAGTTTTAATTAGCTCTATTATNGCAATGTCCTTCGCTATACCTCAAGCAGGTCTGGCTTCCATAGCTTTGGCATGTGCTGCCATAGTTCCTCGAGTCAACCAGATTCAAAGGATAAATCGGGACAGAATATGGGAAGTAGGAATGAGCGGTTGGGAAGCGAACCGGAAAAGTATTATTTCNGTAACCATTCTATTTATAGGGATGGTTTTNGCCTACGCTGTTGTTGGACTTGTTTTGCCTCAAGCGACTCTCCAGGAGCAATACACTTTTATTATGGACCGTGGTACTGCCTATACTAGTACTGATTTGTCGCCCGAGAGATTTGCTCANGGCATGACTTTTCTACGTATAAANACATATGTGTTAATAGTCTTTTTTATCTTCGCTTTTATATATAGAGGATTAGGGACAAGCATGGCTTTGGGCTGGAATGCGGGTGTTTGGGCAATAACTCTTGTTACTGCAGTAAAGGTAAATATGGCCGCTTCTGCAAGCCCAGTTTTGTTAGCCTTGATAGCTACTGTCGCCCTTAGCCCGCACGTTTTGCTGGAAGGTTTGGCTTACCTCAGTGGCTCTTTAGCGGCTATTTTCTTCTCNAGAGGGGTAACTTTATANAAGCCTACTGATTCAAGGTTTTTNAAAGTTCTGAATGCTGTGATTGTTCTGGCGGTGGTCTCATTTGGAATGGTTATTTTGGCTGCAGTAGTTGAACATTTCTGGGCACCATTTATGTTAGGGTTCCTTTAAAAAATCAGAGAAATTAAAAACCTATTCATAAATTGGTATCGGTGCTGGTAGAATGAATTGAGTTCATGGAGATTGAACTGTGATTCGTATACCTTAAACGAAGGATAGGAACAAAAAATGAAAAATTTGTACTCTGCTTTAAATGGGCTTTATAAGGACAATCGGGGAATAACAGGTCTTGAGACCGCTATTATTTTGATTGC
>PBWI01000085.1 GCA_002728195.1 Chloroflexota bacterium | reverse complement strand
GGTTTCTTTAAAAGAATCAGGTATCTGCATAAAGGATATTTCCCCATTTATATCTCTGTAGTTAACAAATTCTCCACCTTTTTCATCCTTAGTCACTCGTTTACCGTCAGTCCTAAGAACTCTTGTTGTGTGTATGTTTTCGCCTATTATTGTGAACGATGAATAAGACATTAATTTCTCCAATCAGTAGAACATAATAATAGAATGTGATAATTAAGTCTGCCACAAAGTAATGTCAAATTTGACGGAGTAGCCCATACCAAATAGACTCCGTCAGTCACATGAGTACAGTGTTAGTCGAAAATCTGAATCTCCATAAGGGAGTTACCAATGACAAATCCAACGAACCCTCATGGACCCTTAGCTGGAACCCGAGTGATCGATTGGACCATGTGGCAATTTGGTCCAGTATGTTCAATGATGCTTGCAGATCTTGGTGCAGAGGTCATTAAAGTAGAATCACTTGATGGTGACCATGCTCGTCAATTTCATACCGTGAGTGGTTCATCCTCCGCATTGCCAGGAGGGCTAAATGCATATTTTGAATCCCTCAACCGACAGAAGAAAAGTCTTTCTTTGGACTTAAAAAGCCCATCAGGGCAGGAAATTATGCGAAAACTAGTCAAGGAATCAGATATTTTTGTTCAGAATTTTAGAAAAGGAGTGGCTGAAAGATTAGGGCTGGGCTATGAAGATTTAAAGGAAATCAATCCTAAATTAATTTATGGATCTGCCACAGGATACGGACCTAACGGACCAGACTCAGGTAAACCGGCATTTGCTTACACAGGGGAAGCTAGATCCGGCTCTTTATGGTGGGCAGGGCCAAACGATGGGAATCCTTATAATTTGCAAAGTGTCGCTGATCAAATAGCTGGGATTATGCTCTGCAATGGGATTTTGGGCGCGCTTGTCAACCAAAAACAGACTGGTAAAGGTCAGAAAGTGGATGTTTCTCATTTAGGGAGCATGATGTGGCTAGGCGGCAATCGGTATGGAATGGCACTACTTACTGGTAACGAACCTGGAGGTCAAGAGAGGCAAAGCGCAAGAAACCCTCTATGGAATTGCTACAAATGCTCAGATGACAAGTGGATTGCATTTGCAATGAATCAAAGTGATAGATATTGGCCCGCCTTCTGCGAAGCAATTGAGAAACCTGAACTAGGTCACGATGAGCGGTACAATAATATGGGCGTTCGGACTGAAAACAGGATCGAATTGATAGGAAAACTTGATGATGTATTCATCACTAAACCGAGAACATACTGGATCGATAGAATGGAGGCAACTGAAGGCATAATTTGGGAAAAGGTCCAAAATGTATGGGATCTACCGGAGGACCCCCAAGTAGTTGAGAATAACTATATAGTAAATTTTGAGCACCCAGCCCTTGGGCCCGTAAAGTATTTACAGACTCCATTCCAATACAGCGATACTCCAATAGAAACAAAAATACCTGCACCAGAGTTAGGTCAACACACAGAGGAAATATTAACCGAAACACTTGGATATTCATGGGATGACATTGCTAACTTCCAAGATCAAGGGACAATAATTTAAGGAGATATTATGGATTACGAGTCAGGTGTAATAGAGGTAGCAGAAGGGGTATATGCGTGGATAAATGAAAACTGTGCCACAAACGCCGGATTTATTGTGGGGGACGACGGTGTAATCCTCATCGACACCCTGATGACTCCAACTTTAGCTTCTAAACTTTTGACCGTAGTAAAGGATGTCACATCAAAGCCGATAAAATTTGTAGTCAACACACATTTCCATGGAGATCACGTTTATGGAAACCAGTATTTCCTACCTGCACCAATTTTAGGTCATGAAAATTGCAGAATTGAGCTTGACACCAAATGGGATGCCAATTTTTCCAGATACTGGGCGCGAGAAACTCTGCGGCCAGAACTTGAGCGTATAAACAAAACTTTACCTGATGTCACCTTCAAAGATCAGATGTCTATTTGGCTAGGAGATCGAGAAATAAGAATGTCCTACCACGGCAGAGCCCATTCAGACAGTGACATATTGCTGTACTTGCCAGAAGAAAAAGTTTTGTTCGTAGGAGATCTAGCAGTAAATAAGACTATCCCTGCATTCCCCGATGGTCACATTTCCAAATGGGTAGATGTCTTAGAAAAGGTAGAAACTGTAGATGCGGAGACTTTCATACCTGGTCATGGTCCTGTCGGCGGTAAAGAAGAATTTAATGAAGCCAAAAATCTTTTACAACTATTAAATAGCGAGATAAAACAATCATTTGACAGTGGGAAAAGTGAGGACGAAGCGTCCAAAGATGTCAATGTCGGAAAATTCTCCGTATTTGCAAATCAGGACAGAATTCCTCAGGTGGTAGAGATGGCATACAAAGCCTATCGGGGAGAATTAGATTAAACTCTCGCCCCAAAACCTTCGACATCGTACCGGGATTGCCCTAGTTCCCCTTTTCGCTGCAGATAGCTTCTAACTACGGCATCTAAATAATAATAGTCGTTCAAACCATATTCATCTTCACCACTCATTAACACCGAGACCTTCCTTTCTACTGTACCCGGCAAGGCGACTCTAACAATGATTACATTTTTAAAATAGTCGTCAATAACCTGGTCAACGGGTTTAAAATCATTCCCTGTGAATATTCCACCCTCATCGATTTGGTCAAGAAAGAAAGAAAATAAAGGAGTTCCAGAGCTTTTATGTCCTTCCACATATATCTCCCCTTTCAGCACTTCCTCACCTTTGACCATAATCGGATAAGAACGATGAATCGATATTCTATTCCAGGTCATCACCGGCGCACATTCAGAAGTAATATATCTCTCCATTTCACGTGGTCCCCAACTCCAATCTCCTCCCCATAGACTTTGTTTGGGTATTTTAGGTCCTTCTGAAGTAAACGAAGATTCATTAGACAAACCAACTATGTGCTCAACATAGGTTTTAATCGCAGTTAGANCGGATTCACTTAAGACAGTTTGGTACCGATCTATTAATTGTTTTACCTCTGTAACTTGCTGAGGTTCACCAGGCCAACTCTTTCTNTATAGCAATGCTTCCACTATTGGCATNCCATAAACATCTTCAAGNCCCTCTGCAATTCGNCTACTAGCAGGTATTTCACCAGCTTCTATCCTNGATATAACACTTTGGTTCACTCCTACCATTCGAGCGACAGCCTTTTGAGTAAGGCCTTTTTCCTTCCTTACTCTTTTTAAAACATCTGTTGTATAGGTCAATCCATTATTTGCCAATAATATTCACCTCCAAGCTTTTTCAAGCAACTATGAATAATTCCAACTATACACAAATATCCATTTATATGCTTACAAAATAGATAATATGACGCATATTTATATTTATAGCTTAATTACAGAAATTAAAACTTTACTCTGGTTTTTATCATGTTTCTGTTCTTCCAGGTAGCAAACCTAAAGATATTAGCCAATATTGAATGAAATGCAATCAAGATCATAATTATGATAGTAGGATGAATAAATGGGATTAATAAACTGCTGTGAGAAAATTTTTTACAAGATACAAAATAAGATCCGATTAGTAATACCATAGCGAACAAAGAAAGAACGAATGTATCTCCCAAATAATCTTTTTCCATCATCCCTAAATATAAATAGCACACAGGTAAGAAGAACAATGTCATTAAACCCATAGATAAAAGGGNCACTAAACTAAACCTNTAATCAAGTGCAGGTGCCAAACTTCGAGAAACGCCTTTTATTGACTCCAATAAACCACTGTAAGGAAGAGCTTTTACCATATGGGTACCATCCTTGAGTGTCCAATTAAAACCACCTTTCTTAATAGACCTACCCAACTCAAAGTCATCTACGGCGACATCTTTTATTTTTTCATGACCCCCAACAGCTAAATACGATTTCTTTCTAAACAGCATAAACTGTCCATAACTAGCCGAAAGGTAAGAATTCTTCGACCAATGAGCTATCTGCAATGGTATCCAGGCAAAAATTGCCCAATCAATAAATCCATACAGAGCTCTTTCAATAAAATTATTTGCGCTTCGTGCCGGAATCACAGTTAACAAATCTGATTTTTCTAAAATAGCCTCATCGACTGCAGATCGAATCGTGTCCTGGGCTAACACCGTGTCTGCATCCATAAAAAGCCAAAAGTCCCCTTTGGCTTTTGATGACAGTTGATGACAAGCCCAATGCTTCCCCAACCAACCTGAAGGAGTAGGTAAACCTTCAATCAGTTGAATTGACAGGTCGGTATCCAGAAACTGACTTACTATTGCGGCAGTACCGTCCTCGGATCTGTCATTTAACACGATGACCTCGTAATTAACATAAGTTTGCTTTCGAAGACTTGAGAGAACTTGGCCTATATTTTCCTCTTCATTTCGTGCTGGTATTAGCACAGTAACAGAGAGTTCCCTTTCAACAGAATGAACATCATTAAAAATTAGTCGCGGCTTTTTGATGTACTTGAAATTCCATACCGTGATCACAAATGGGATAAAGGAAAAAAATCCGACTCCTAAAAGGACTATGGGATCAAACTCCATCAATCCTAGGTCCTCACCCAACTTCTAAACACAAAGCCTTTTTGATATTCAGATCTATGCTTAAAGGCCACTAATGTCAAATTCAATAACCCGAAGAGTGCGAGAGAATGAGAATCAAATATGGAAAATATGACTATAAATCCAACAAGGCAAATAGTCACCGTAAATGCATGATTCTTTTGGGTGAGGTGCATCAACCCCAGTATTATCAATGCCACAGGAAATGCCACTCCGGAAGTAAGTGCTATCCATGATCCCCAACTAGGAGCCAAAGCTTTACCGCCTTTAAATCTGAGTAATGGAGAATATGCATGCCCAATTATTGGGGCCATAGAAATTAAAGTTACTGCCAAGGTATATGTAGGGTCGGAAGACGAAATATAATAATTGCCANCCACCCACACAGGTATCAATGCTTTGCAAATGTCCAATGCCATGGATATAGANCCAACTACCCACCCCGAGAGTANCCAGGCATTTGTGGCCCCTGGGTTCCCATCCCCTATACTTCTTACATCCAAACCTGAAAAAGCCTTCACACATACAAGAGACCAAGGAATCGAACCACTGATAAACCCAATGAAGGTCCACACTAGAATGTCATAAATAGATGCACCAGTGTCCATATAACCCTCAAAATATAGAATATTCAGCTAGGCTACCACAAACTCGAGNACATCTTGTACCCAAAATCACAGTCANAGGACTTTTGTTGTCATAGCTTTACTGTGTATCCTACATTTATGACTTAAATGAAATGTCATTCAGGAAACCTCATCCTGCATCTTCAAATGAATAAATAATCAGGAAAATTTATGAATAAATTTGATCCNATTTTTTCTGTCGAAAATAAAACCGCGATAATAACGGGAGCTTCTTCAGGGTTGGGTGTGACCTTTGCTGAAATACTAGCAAACAGAGGGGCCAATGTTGTACTTTCAGCAAGAAGAATCGAAAAACTTAACGATCTAAAAGCTTCTTTTGATTCAAATAACCTGTCTTCCCATGTAGTTCAATGTGATGTAACAGATTCTGGTCAGGTCTCATATATGTTTTCTCAGGCTGAGCAAGTTTTTGGTCGTGTCGACATATTGGTAAACAATGCTGGCCAAATAGCAGAAGCAGGGTCTGTCCCAGAAAATATCACTGACNCCATGTTTGAACAAACAGTCAAAGTAAATTTAATGGGTCTATGGTACTGCTGCAAAGAAGCAGGTAACCGTATGTTGAATGATGGGAAAGGGGGCTCCATAATAAATTTATCCTCAGTGGCTGGGTTAAATGGCATGCGTGGTATGCCCGCCGCATATCAGGCCACTAAAGGAGCAGTCACCAATCTCACAAGAAGCCTAGCTGCTAACTGGGCAGACAGGGGAGTGAGAGTAAACGCGATAGCACCAGGTTGGTTCCCAAGNGAGATGACCGGATCGTGGGTACGTCCAGGCATGTTTCTCGACCATATAAGCGCGAATTCACCTATGGGAAGAATAGGAAAACCAGAAGAGCTAGCAGGNGCCTTACTACTCTTAGCCTCAGATGCATCCAGTTTCATAAATGGAGAAATAATTTCCGTGGATGGTGGTGTTAATGCATCAACTGGTCTCCCATTTTTTACCGAAGAAATGTTCAAAATGATGGAAAAAGCTGTACCCGGCGGCTTAGCAAAAAGAGTGAAATCCTCAGAAAATGGATAGTAGTAAGAATCCCCAATTAATTTTAAAAGCTGTTGAAGAGTGCTCCGAAAAATTCGTTGATGGTATATCTATCTTAGGTTCCTCAGACTGGGAACTTCCAAGCAAATGCCACCAATGGGCCATAAAAGACATATATTCTCACACGCTGGCAATCAATGGTTTCTTCCTAAATTCAATATCAAGATCTATACAGGGTGACGGTAATCCATCCGAGGGAATGCCAAACCCCGGTACTGGAAATGCCCGAAGTATGTCAGAAGGCATTGCTTCACGTGCAATACAAATTTCCGAGACGGCTTTTCCGAAATTATCGCAACTGATCGACACAGTAAAAGGCATGGAATCAAACCTGATAACACTCTTCCAAAATGTTGAGTCCACAAATTGGCACTCACTGGCTTATCATCCAGCCGGAAAATTTTCTCCGTATTTATTACTAAAGATGAAACTAATGGAACTCGTATTGCATTATTGGGATATATTCTCGTCATTAGATCCCATCTACAATATCCCTGATAAAGAAGCCAAACTTTTATGCGAAGTTTGGAAGGACTCAAACATAACCAATTGGTTTTACACTGCAGATGAAAATCAAATAGAGCCAATCACACTTGATTTTTGTTTTGAAGATCAACAAGGTTTGAGAATTCAAACCTGGAGAGGTTCACTAAATATATTTGACCGCCCTTCATCGATAAGTACAAAGGAGATCACTACAATCCAAACAAGCTACCAGGATTTCGCCTTACTCATAACNGCGAGAAAAAACATTTATGAGGCTGCAGATAAGAATTTGATAACGATATCGGGCGACAATGCAAAAATAAGCAATTTCCATAATTGGTTCAGAGGATCTTAAATTAGTTGGTCTAATTTATGCTGAATATGAAACTAGTGCACCGCTGTTAGGTTCNGGCAACACTGATTTAGGCATCTTACAAATCATAGTGTAGGCAGGGTCAAATACATTCCCTACATCATAATGCACATATGTACCTAATAAAATGTTGGCATCTGGCAATGACAAATCGTAATCGTCAACCAACCANCTCAACATTTCTGAAGTGCTATGTTGTAAAGCTTCATCTAGAGGTCTTGCATTCCCAGCAGTAAAAATAAAATTATTATTGTGACCTCTGGGCCAAGATATATGTTTTTGAGGAACAACGCTAAGGGTGAAACTCACATCCATTGATATCTCAATTCCTGTGCCCAATATTTCTCCATCAGATTGCCATGCATGGCCATCACCAATATGGAACAGAGCTCCTTCAACAAAAACCGGCAGGTAGGCGATCACTCCAGGTTCGAACCCCCNGTAATCCATGTTTCCACCATGAGGTCCGGAAGTGGCAGTTGAAATTGCTTGTCCGCGATCAGGTGCAACTCCAAAACATCCGATCATTGGTCTAATTGGTACTGAAAGATTTTTCAATCCTTCAGAGGGGTTTTNGATTCTTGCCGTGTTAGTTTCAAAATCCAAAGAGAAGTTAAAAACATCTTGGTTCTCTACCCCGCAATCATGCCCAGGTTCCAATACGCTAGCTGCTATTCGCGGTCTACAAAAGCCATGGTTTCTATTAGGCCAAATTTTGGAAAACTCCACCGCCAAAACATCTCCAGGAGTAGCCCCATCTACATAAATAGGGCCCGTTTGAGGATTGCCTCTATCTGTAACAGAAACACCATGCCTATCAAATCCACCAGCGTCGACAGTGCTAGTTTCAACAGTGTCGCCGCTCTTTATATGCAACGCAGGAGAATGCGAGCCAATGGACAAATAGAATTTATCTGGTTCAAAGGAATGAATCATTANACACCATCAACNATTAGGTTTACTCAAAGNTACTGNNGTGGTTATTTATTATATCTAGCATATATAAAGCTTTTTATAAAAATTACTATAGAAAGACTTGATGTTCCAATCATAATCAAAACCCTTAGCANTCCTATTCCTCCATCATCTATTGATTTTGGAAGCCTTGTACCTATAAGAGAAATTAATATAAGCAAAGTTAATAAAATAGCAACGTTTGAGAAAATTTTATTTAACTTTTCGTTTCTTTTAGATAGCACAAAACATATAAAAATTAAAACTCCAAAGGCTGTTGGTATTAATGCTGTGGGAGAAGAAACATCTATAAATCCCCACAAACCCATCATAATAAGGGCAATTGCATTTATGACATTAGTGGTTTTCGGGTTCATAATATATCTCTACCTATCGTTCTATGTTACCTAAGCCGGTCAATTAATTTATTATACTTGCAGAACCCATCCGATAATCTTTTATCGAATTTAGTGATTGTGAGTTCAGTTCACCACAACAACTCGCACGTAATTCCACTATTACTCTTTNCCAGTAGATGNACGGTTCAAGCCTGCGGTAACCTAGCGTCTATATATTAACGATAGTCCAACAAAAACGGCTATACCAAAAGAAACAGCACCACCCAAACAGGCGCCTTTACCCATACCAAANACGGAACACATGACAAAGTAGTAGGTAGCAGCTAGTCCTACAGCAGGAACGACGGCTTTAGAGAGTGCATTTTTAGTCTTTTCACCAATTATCATGCACATCATGATACACCCAGGAAGGGGCTTCATCATTATCCATCTCTATCCAGCAAGCATAGTACGGCACATGGTTTTGATTAAACTATTGTAAGGTTCCTTTTAACTCTAAAACCGCGTGTTAATCTTGTTGTCTAAGAATGAACACACCAGAAATCACCACTAACAAAATGGAAATTGCGAATACCAAGAATCCTATATCGTCAAGAATAAGTGCTGCTGGAAACATTACAATACCAGTCAAGCACAGGAGACCAGATAATATGGTCGGCAGAGGTCTTTTTTCTAATAGCAGTCCCAACCCTAACAGTGCCAAACCGAGTNCCCAGAAAACAGGCATCCCCATAAAGGCAGAGTCGGAGATATGTTCCAATGACACCGCAACATCTTTATCCCCATCGGCGAAA
>PBWI01000084.1 GCA_002728195.1 Chloroflexota bacterium | reverse complement strand
AATAATGGTGTAAGTGCCCTTTAGGGTATAAAAGAGGAAGTCGGTCAAAATCCGACACTGTCCCGCAACGGTAGGCCTGTTAAAAGGCAAGTCCGGTCAACCACTAAACACCATCATCTAGGTCTTCGCGGAAAGGCCGGGTTGATACACAAACCTCCCCCGCCGCCCCACAAATGTAGGTGGGTCATTTATTTTCCTGCTAAAGACTAGATTCAAAAGTCTTAAAATAAAAAGGAAAATAAATTGATCAAAAAGATTTTACTGTCTTCCTCCCTAACGATTGCCTTTGTCTTAGCGACGGCTGCATGCTCGAGTGCTGCTGTCCCTAAAAACCCAGATCCTGCCGCACCGGCCTCACCACCAATACCAGCTCCTTCTAAAACATATCACCAATTACTTCCAGCAACCCCTATTGCTACAGCAATGCCTGCTACTATTCTCCGAGAAATGGAGTCTGTCGACAAAAAAAGGAAAGTGCGAAATCAATACTTTCCCGTTCCCGTCCCAGAACCTACCCAAACATTAGTTACTGAATTTCCAATTACCATCATAGATAGAAATGGTGAAGAAATTGTTTTCAATCAACCACCTGAGAGAATAGTTGCCTATGATGCAGCAGCGGTCGAAACTATTTTTAAGATTGGACAGGGACACAGAATCATTGGAACTCACAGCTGGGTCTCCTATCCAGCAGAAGTAGCAGATATCGAAAAGGTAGGAGATGCGTTCAATATGAATATTGAACGCATCGTAGCTCTAGAACCGGATTTAGTTTTTTTATTCTACCCAACCTTTAAAGAAGAATTAGAAAAGGCTGGACTCACAGTTCTTTTACTTGAGTCAGTTGATGATGATCTGATGAAAATGGCTAATACTTTCCGAATATGGGGACAGATTACTGGGTCCCCGAATGAGGCTGAATTACTGGCAAAAAACTTTGAAAACAGAGTCGAGAAAATTAATTCTGTCCTAAGCTCTTATCACTCTGGACCTTCCGTATTTCAAGATGTTGGTGATTTGTGGACTCCTGGGAATAACACTCTTATGGGAAATGTATTCGACCTCTTAAAACTTCAAAATATAGCCTATGACGTCGATAACTATGGGCAACTTAGTCCAGAAGTGATAATAGATCGGAATCCACAATTCATAATTAGTTCAAACCCAGAATTAATATATACAAATCCAGCATTCCAGAGTTTATTACCTGTGCAAAATGAGTCTATTTTCAAAGCAAATGACGAGTATCTTGGTATTTCAGGTCCAAGATTTATACTAGGTGTAGAAGAACTTGCGTTTGAGTTTTACCCAGGATTATTTAAATGAAACCGATAGCAGGTAAAGGCGATAGAGATTTACTGTCAACCTATACCTACCCTTGGAAAAAAATACTGATTGGGATATTCATAACTGCGGTTTGTGCTTTATCCGCAGTGGCCATCGGTTCTGTCTATATACCTGCTTTGTCCATATTCTCAATTTTGTTTTCCAAATTATTTTTTTTCCAAGAGTCAGATCATTTAACCTCGTCATCACATACAATAATCTGGAACGTACGATTCCCAAGAGTTGTACTGGCCCTGCTAGTTGGGGCATCCTTAGGAATTTCTGGAGCTACCTACCAAGGCTTATTCAAAAATCCTTTAGCAGACCCGTATCTCATCGGGGTAGCATCTGGAGCATCACTTGGGGCCACCTTGGTGTTTTTAACAGGACTCCCCTTTACCTATGGGTATTTCAGCCTTCTTCCCGTTGCTTCATTTTGCGGAGGACTTGCCGCTGTTTATATAGCCTATCTCATCTCACATAACTCTGGCGACACTCAACTATCCACTCTGCTATTAGCAGGCTTAGCTATCGGTGCATTTGCCACTGCAGTCACAGGAATTCTTATGTTAAGAAGTGATCCAGACCTAAGACCTTTGCTAAGCTGGCTTATGGGTGGATTCATTAGGGCTCAATGGAATCATTCATTATTACTGATTCCATACATGGCGGTAGGATCAATATTTATTTTGGGGTACAGCCGAATATTGAATACGATGCAACTTGAAGAATATTATTCAGAATCCCTAGGTGTGGACATTGAGAAGGCCAAACGGGTTTTAATAATTTCAGCAACACTGATGACTTCCGCTGCAGTTTCATTTAGTGGTTTAATAGGATTTGTGGGATTAATAGCACCTCATGTGATTCGTCTGCTATGGGGTACTGATTACCGAACAATCTTGCCACTTTCAGGAATAGCCGGAGCCGCTTTTCTGGTTCTAGCAGACCTGACGGCTCGGACAATTATAAGCCCCGTTGAACTACCAGTCGGCATCATAACGGCATTGGTAGGATCTCCTTTCTTTGTTTATCTGTTACTAAAATCAAAAAGAGCAATAGAAAATGTCTATTAAAATGCAAGACGTGTCCTATAACTACGGCCATGAGGATGTTATAAAAAAAATTAATTTAGACTTTATACCAGGCCAATTGGTCTCTCTAGTTGGACCTAACGGAGCTGGCAAAACGACGCTTCTTAAGTTAATTTCCGGGGTTTTGGAGCCAACGTCTGGGCGAATTCATATTAACGATCAATTAAGTGAAAATCTTAGTAATAAAGAACGGGCTCTTTTAATATCATTAGTACCACAAAACCCGAATTTACCCGTAGAAATGGGAATTGCAGATTTCATAATGCTAGGCCGTAACCCTCACCTAAAATTACTGCAATGGGAATCAGCAGCGGATTTTAAGATCGCCCAAGAATCTATAAACCTTACTGAAATAGACCATCTTGTTCAAAGAAAGATAGGTGAAGTTTCGGGCGGAGAAAGGCAAAGAATAATGTTAGCTTTGGCCATGACACAACGTTCCCCAATAATGCTCTTAGATGAGCCAACTTCGAATCTCGATATATCCCACCAAACAAAAGTAATGAGTTTGATAAGAAAAATACATGACCAAAAGTCAAATGATGGTGCAACTATTTTAGCAATCCANGATCTAAATATCGCAGCCCAANTCAGTGATCGAGTTATCCTCTTTTCAGAAGGTTCTGTCGCAGTAGATGGAACTCCTGAAGAAGTNCTGACCAAAAATAACATCGAAGCTATCTACGGTTCAGAAGTCAACATTATCCCTCACCCTAAACATGGGTCACCANTAATTATATCCTGATACTTATTATTCTAAATCCCCTTGATTCTTATATCTTTTAGCTTTTTCAGAGTAGAGTTGTGCCAACTCTTCCTGAAGATCAAAATGTTTTTGTTGAGCTTCTCCTCTCACTCTTCCAGGCATACCGACCGCAATAGATTTTTCCGGTATATCCGTGTTTTCTAACAACATAGAACCTGAACCAACAACACTGTTTTTACCGATGATAACTCCATCATTCAGTATGGATCCATTTCCAATGAGGGATTGGTCGCCTATAAATTTAGCATGGCACATAACCCTGTGACCCACAGTCACATAGTCACCAATCTCTAAATCAGCATCTCCATGAACTACAGAATTATCTTGAATGTTGGTGTATTTACCAATTTTCACCTTCCCACTGTCTCCACGTATAACAGTACCGGGCCAGATACTAGATCCTTCACCTATTTCTACATCTCCCACAACATATGCTGCCTCGCTCACAAAAGCAGTAGGATGAATTACAGGGGTTTTGCCTTCAAGGGTCTTTATCAATGAGTCCTCCACGTTAAATAAACTGTTAGAATTAAGCTACTGATTGATTCTTTGAAACACAAAATGTTCTAAATCAAATGTTACAAAAACCCAACCTGATAATTATAAATCCTTTNCGTGCAACTTTAGGTCTGACNTTGGTTATAATTTCTACGCTTGTATCTTGTGATAATAACTCAAACACCACCACTTTTTCTGTAGACNCAGAAATACCTACTCCTAATGTAGTTCAAATTGAAGCCTCGCCAACAAAAAATCCACCTCTGCCTCCAAACCCGACTCCAACGCCAGAAGTTGAAGCTCTTTTTCTATACAACAGGGGTNTAAATTTACTAAGAGCGGAGCAGTTTACTGAATCAGTGAACGTATTTTCCACACTAATTAAAAGGATGCCTGACCTCGCTATAGCCTATAAATCCAGAGGTGCAGCATATTATCACTTAGAAAGATTTGAATTGGCCAAAAAAGATCTTGAAAAAGCGCTTACCTTAGATATTGACCTAGGCGGCACTCATCTTTACCTAGGATTAATATACAGAGATGAGGGTAACCTAAAGGATGCACAAAGAGAGTTGCAGTTGGCCGTGAATCTTATTCATCCCGTGAGGGAAACGGAAGAATTACGAATTGCGGAGTCTACCTTACAAAACTTAACCCAATAGTCATTTCGTTAAGAGAATAAGATCCCCATCTAATATTTGATCACCCTCAGACACTGTTATCTCNGCAACAATACCATTATCGTCCGCTTTGAGGGTTTGCTGCATTTTCATCGACTCTAAAACAATTAGATCTTGTCCAACTTTTACATCTTCCCCAATTTTTACCAAAATTGTGATTACAGTTCCAGGCATCGGACTTCTAAATTCTGATCGGTTACTCGTAGATCCTGATTCAGTTATGTTCTGGTCTGGAAGCTTCTTCTCCTCAATTAAAGAGCCGATGTCTTCTAGTTTGACTTCAAATTTTTGTCCATCAACTAATACTACAGCTGGATCAGTAGACAAGTCTTCCACTTCAACGAAATACCATTTACCNTCGACTCGAATTTTCATTTACTACACCACCAGAGAAATAAAAACACCCGCAATAACGGCAGACCCTATAACCCCAGCGACGTTTGGTCCCATAGCATGAGGTAACAAAAAATTATTGGGGTTGGCCTGTTGGCCCATATGGTGTGAAATTCGAGCCGCCATGGGCACTGCTGAAACACCAGCTGAGCCAATAAGAGGGTTTATTTTTTCCTTCAAGAATAGATTCATAATTTTTGCAAATAGTATTCCCCCAATAGTACCGCAGGAGAAAGCAACCAGACCGAGAAGCAATATAACAATGGTCTGCCAATCAAATACTCTATCTGCAGTAAGCTGGGTGCCTACAGTAATCATAAGAAAAATGGTAGCGATATTGAGAATCTCGTTGGAAGCTGATTTCGTTAATCGCGGTACTGCTCCACTTTCTCTAAATAGGTTCCCTATCATGAACATTGCTATCAGAGGGGCCGATTTAGGAACTACCAAAATGATTGAAATAAGAGCCACATTTGGAAAGATTAATTTTTCAAGCTTCGATACTTCTCTCAACGGTCTCATTACTATTTGTCTNTCCTTCTCTGTTGTGAAGAGTTTCATTAGAGGAGGCTGAATAAAAGCAACCGCTGCCATGTAAGAATAGGCTATAACTGCGGTTATACCTAATATGTCAGGTGCCAGACGAGCTGACAGGAAAATAGTTGTTGGACCGTCCGCCCCACCAATAATTCCAATTNACGCCGCTTCTTCGATACCAAAATTCATCCCAAGTGACCCTGTAATTAGNGCACCCCAAAAAGCTATAAATATACCAATCTGGGCGGCAGCGCCTAAAAGCAATGTTTTAGGATTGGCTATCACTGGACCAAAATCTGTCAAAGCTCCGATACCAAGAAAAATAATTGGTGGCAATATGTTCCAAAAGGACAACCCATAATGAAAAAATATGCCAAATATTCCGGCCTCTTGGTTTAAGGAATCACTCGTAGGCGGTGTTANTAGGCCTGTTAGGGGTAAATTCGCCGCAATTATACCTAGGCCGATTGGAAGCAGCTCATATGGTTCCCAATCTTTTTTGATNGCAAGATATATAAANGATAGNCCGACACAAATCATGACTAAATCTCGCCAATCCAAATTGGCTAAACCAGTAGTCTTTATAAAATCAANAAGCTGTTCTATCAAATCAGCACACCATAATCTGACCTGGAAAAATATTTATGTTTCAGAATTTGTTTCTTGGGCACGCCGCTTAATGGTGCGGTATGCGACCGCTACTGCAGCGGCCTTTGCCATTCTAGCAATCTCTTCTTTCTGTTCAGAAGTCGGAGCTATAAATGGAGGATCTATTTTATTTGCAACGTATTTCGTTATTAGTATTGATCCTATCAGTACTAATAACAATAAAATTGCAGTGCTCATCCCAATAATTGTAAGAAAAGCGCCTTGGGTTAGGATCGAAGAGTCGATGAGAGTTACACCATATATATGCTAGGATTTTAGAACTTAAAGATTCTACACCATTATTACTTATTTGTCGGAATTTAAAAAAATACACAGGTTAGTTGCCATAAAAAGCCATGATAGAAAACATAATTAAGGCTGCTATTTTAAATAAGGATATTTATCCTGAATTTCGCAATCGACCAGAACTTGTAATTCAATCTCTCGGCACGGTAGCTATCACAGCATTTTCAAGTGCAATATACCTGCATTACAAAGGCACGGTGATTAATCCTGAAAGCGATTTTGCCCGGCTTCAGATGATGGCGGTCGCATTCTCAACGATTTTTGTGGGAATGATGATGTGGTCATTCATAAACAATACTTTATGTGGCCTTCTCGGAGGCGAAGCAGAGTTCAGGGATACAATTCGTAGCACCGGTATAGCATACGGCCCTGGAGTTGGACTGATCTTCGCCACAATCCCTTTAGTCGGAGATTACATACTCCTAGCATCTTTAATATGGCTACTAGCGACCGTCACCAACGGTGTAAAAGCCACTCATAACATCAGCATCGCAAAAGCTGCGATACCTTCCGTTATTGGATGGTTTATGTCATGGATATTACTTCCATGGTTAATGATTATAGGACCTTATTTCACTAATCCTATGATTGACTAAATTTCAGTTACAAATTTTTCAACCACATCCCAGTGCTCAGATAGCAGTTTTTTAGTATTTTGAAACAAGGCAGTTTCCACACTTATTACATCCATTTCTTTCAATTCCGCAATTTTTTCAGTAATAGGCCTGAGGTAACGGGGTTCAGTCCAATTATCTCTATTTTTCTTAAAAGGCTGCGGAGCTGAATCTGTCTCTATAACTATATTTTCCATTGGAATCTTGGAAACTACTTCTTGCAAGTGAGGTAAACGAAAGATTGGCCTTGCTATAGATATGTAAAACCCCATATCTATCACTTCTTTTGCTTCTTCTAGGCTACCTTGGAAGTAATGCATCACACCCCCTACCTCGTACCCTTTTTCTTCTCTCAAAACTCTAAAACAATCTTTATGAGCTTCTCTACTATGGAAAACGATGGGCAATTTCATATTTCTCGCAATATTTATCTGCTCTCTGAATGCTGGAAATTGCCAACCTCTATCAGGCATCCCTTCCATATAATCCAATCCAATTTCACTCATAACTATCACTTTTTTTTCTCCTTCCGCCAAACCAGTCAATGTTTGGTAATCCTTGGAGACCAGTGGTGTAGTTATATCCATGGGATGGACCCCCACTCCTGAAAAAAACGAAGGAAACTTTCGTGATAAATCTACGGAGCGAACTGAGGATGCAACAGTTGTTCCAGCACATATCACTAAACCAACACCTACCTCTTGGCCTCGATCCAAGATCGCAGCAATTTCATGATCGGGAAAAGAATCTAAATGTACGTGAGTATCGATTAGCATATGAACACATTAATAATGGATTTCATACAGGAACAGCGTTGATTATACTACTTGAATGACTAATCACTACCAATGAGGAGGTAAATTTGGCTAATACTTACCACATACAGATTTTCCTTGGCTCATTGTTTATCCCGTTAGTTATGTTCCTTGCATGCTCGGAACAGCCACCTCAACCTCAGCCAACTCCGGAGTCCCAGTTAAATCCACCATCCGCAGAAAAAATTAATGCTTCCCAAATTAATGCAACGAAAATAGTTCCAAGTCCTTTTCCAACCATCACGCCTTTGGTAAATATAGAACGAAATACCGAAACTTCAAGCAGTAACTCAAATGTGAACACCATCTCCGAATTAATTTCACCAGCAAAAGACAAACCAATCAAATCTCGACCAGGGAAAAAAGGCGGTAGCCTTAAATTAGCGTCGAAAGATTATTTTGGTTCGTTGGACCCTCATAAAAATCACTCTGCGGCATATTCCACATGGGGTATCGGGGTAATATACCAACGCCTTTTGAAATTTAGTAACGGCCCAAATATTCTCTTACCATCGAAGGGTACAGAATGTGATGCCTGCCAATCTTGGGAAATGCTTGATAGTAAAACTTTTATTTTTGATATTGACCCTAATACCACTTGGAAATCTATTGATTCAAATGACTTGGGAAACATGTCAGTGGAAGACGT
The DNA here is from genome assembly GCA_002728195.1 of Chloroflexota bacterium. Lineage (GTDB taxonomy): Bacteria > Chloroflexota > Dehalococcoidia > Lucifugimonadales > UBA826 > UBA11996. Next base: position 41,130 of record PBWI01000084.1, on the reverse strand, counting down.
AAAATTCAGTTTAGAGCGCCAAATTAATATAGATAACCAAAATGCCGACCGATTTCATATGATCCGTAGTGTAGAAAGTGATATCGAAAAATCACAGCTTAAGATTAATTTACATGCTCCCGATGCTGATATTTTTATCTCTCTAGCAGACGGAAGATCTAAATTGGTTTCAAAATCAAATTCAGAAAATGCTGAATATCATGATTCAAGTTCTCTTGTGGGATCAGGTCCTTGGAAATTGTCGAAACTTTCGGAAAATGCATATTCAATACTTGAAAATGCATTTTCTACCCCTAATCCTCCATATCTAGATGCCCTTGAATTTCACATTCTCCCAGATCAACAAACAAGATTAAGTGCATATAGCGTAGGATTGATTGATGTGTACGACATAGATCACCCTTCTGCGGATATAGATATATCTTTTGAGGACCCAAATCCAGGGCAAGGCTTTGAAATAGCGTTTAATACTGCAACTTATCCCTTCAACGACTTTGATATAAGATCAACGGCGAGAACCAGCATTAACCCAGATGAAATTATTAAAAAAGCCTGGAATAACCAAGCCTTTTTGTCATTAGGTTTTGCCGCACTACATCATTCGTGGATTCCGGAAAGATCTTTATGGGAACCTTACTTCTCTCCTCACAAACAAACCGAACCTTTTAATGAGATAATTTCCATAGAGGTTACCACCAGTGATTTTGGTCCAAGATTAAAAAGGAGTGTAGAAATCGCATCACAGCATCTAACCTCAGCCGGCTTTGATCCAACAATCAATTATGTCAATCGAAGACAATACACTGAACTACAATGGAAAGAAGGTGATTTCCAAGTTTTAATGGGCCCAACATTTCCTCATTCATCCACTAATGCTTTTGTCATACCTGTACTTCACAGTAAGGGAAAATGGAATGCCACCAACCACCGAGACTTGCATCTGGACGAAATGATAGAAGAACAATCTCAGGAATACATTCTTGAAAAACGTTCCCTAATAATCAGTGAAATTAATAGTCATTTGCTGGAAAAATCTTACAGATTTATGCCTGCCACCCAAAAAAACCTATGGGCCTGGACACAATCTCTGAAAAATGTTCATCCCAATTTTTCTGGATTTGAATACACACACTGGGAAAAAGTATGGTTGGATCGCTAATAAAAGATGGAATTACTCTGTCCTACTTCCATATTCACTTATTAATGGTCAACTATAGATAATCCATAAACCTTTTTTACAGGATGCTCGCTGAATTAAGGCGGCTAAGCAGCAATTTCCTGACCTTTAAGTGGATAAGGCATCCTCAAGTGCTGACCAAGCTAATAAAGCACACTTTATTCTGACAGGGAAATGTTTCACGCTTATCAACGCAGAAAGTTCTCCGATGAATTCATGGTCTACGGATAGATCATCAGATTTTCTCATTGACTCAACAAATTTTATAGATAATTCAGATGCTTCCCCAATAGTTAGACCCTTCACGGCTTCAGACAATAAGGACCCTGAAGCCATGTTTATCGCACATCCATCACCAGCGAAGCTCACGTTTTCAATTAAATCCTTGCTTGACAAACTTATTTGAAAATGGACCTCATCACCGCAAAATGGATTTACAGCATCTCCAGACAAGTCACACCGTTCAACAGGTAAAGTATTCCGAGGATTTCTACAATGATCAAGGATAACTCTATCCCTATAGATATCGTCGATATTAGTTTGGTCCATCCCTGAAATACCTCAATGCCTCTGTTACTGCGTCTACCAAAATATCAACCTCTTTTTCTGTGTTGTACAAGTAAAAACTTGCCCTTGTGGTCGCAGCTACCCCTAGGCTTCTTACCAAAGGCATTGCACAATGATGACCAGTCCTCACGGCAATACCCATCCTATCAAGAAACGTACCCAAATCATGGGGATGCACATCCGGAGTATTGAAAGAAAATACCCCTCCCCTAATATTTGGGTCGTCTGGCCCAAACAAATCGAGTCCTTCCAAATCAGCTTTCCTAAATCTATATAAAGCATAAGCGGTTAAATCCTTCTCATGCTCTCTAACATTTTCCATACCCAAACCATTCAAATAATCCACTGCACTGCCAAGACCTATTGAATCAGCTATGTTAGGTGTACCGGCTTCAAATCTCATTGGCAAATCAGCCCAAGAGGCCTTTTGATAAGAGACTTCAAGTACCATCTCACCCCCTGTAAGAAAAGGTTCCATCGATTCTAGGATTTCCTTTTCGACATATAAAGCCCCTATGCCAGTTGGACCTAACATTTTATGACCAGAGAACACCAAAAAATCGCAGTTTAATTCCTGAACATTAGTGGGCATATGGGGAACACTTTGAGCTCCATCCACTAAAATCTTGGCTCCTGATCGGTGAGCCTTCTCTGCTAATTCTCTAACTGGGTTAATTGTCCCAAGCGCATTTGACATGTGAACTGCTGACACCAGAGCAGTCTTTTCCGTTATCAGGTCATCCACTTGATCCATATCTAAAGTTCCATTTTCCAACATAGGTATGAACTTTATAACCGCATTTTTCCTTCGGGCCAATTCTTGCCATGGAACCAAGTTACTGTGGTGTTCCATTGGGGTCAACAAAATTTCGTCACCTTCACCGATATTGTGTTCTCCCCATGAGTAAGCTACAAGATTTAAGCTTTCTGAGGCATTTCTCGTCCATATAACTGAATCTGAGGATTCACAGTTAATAAATGAAGAGACTTTCTCTCTGGCATCCTCAAATCTATCAGTAGCCTCCACACTCAATGTATGCACACCTCTATGCACATTAGCGTTGAAGTTTTCATAATAATCAATCAATGCATCAATAACCTGACGGGGTTTTTGACTAGTAGCAGCATTATCAAGGTATACCAAAGGATTGCCAAAAATCTCTTTGGTTAGTATAGGGAAATCCAGTCTTATTTTTTCGACATCAAGCATTAATTAACACACTCCGCAAAAATGATATCAACCTCAATCTAAATCTGTAATTGAATAAGTTCTGTTCTTCGAGCTAGATCAGATATCGTAATCGATGACAAAACGCCATGTATTGCGTCTTCAACTGTCACCCATATTTCCTTCTGCGCACAATAAGGGGAATGTACACAAAAACCGTCATCATCCAAACAGTTGATCAAATTATCCTTGGCATCCAAAACGTCCATAACAGAGCTCAACTGGATTGTGGACGGATCTACCGCTAACTCATGCCCACCTCGTGGTCCCCTCGTGCTTTTTACCAATCCAGCTTTTTTCAATGAATGCAACACCTGAGCTAAATAGGCATTAGGTATTGCTGTCCTTTCTGAAATTTCTGACGATCTCAACGTATTCCCACCGGAACCATACATCGCCAGATCTACCAGAGCCCTTACTCCATAATCAACCTTAATAGGCACATACATAGGTCACCTCACCTTATAAAAGTAACTACTCTGTAGATACAACCTCATTTCCATCTTGTATCGCTGAATGAAGCGTGTGCCAAGCAAGAGTTGCACATTTTATTCTTGCTGGATACTGAGAGACCCCCTGCAATATTTCCAAGTCACCCAGTAGGTTAGAATCGTATGGCTCTCCCGGGGTTCTCGTAATCATCTTTCTAAACGCTTCAAACAATTGTTCAGCATGTTCAAGAGTTTTTCCCTTCAATTCCTCCGTCATCATAGATGCTGAAGATTTGGATATTGCACATCCCACTCCATTGAATGCTACGTCGGAAACTATGCCGTCCTCTATAAACAATTGCAGCGCTATCTGATCACCACATATTGGATTGAACCCGTCTGCTGAGTTTGTAGGATCACTTAACTCCCCAAAGTTACGTGGTCTCCTATTGTGATCCATCACAATTTCCTGATACAAATCTTCTAAGTCGTACATTCTAAAACTCGAATCTGTGATTAGGTAGCGAGGTAAGAAAAGCCTTTTCCAAATAAGACCTGAGTTCCTCAATTTCCACCTTGTCAATGACTTCACCTGCAAAACCATAAATTATTAACCGGCTTGCAGTCTCTAGATCCACTCCTCTACTTCTCATGTAAAAAACCGTATCAGCATCGATATTTCCCGCTGTGGCACCATGAGCACATTTAACGTCATCGGCGTAAATAAAAAGTGCCGGTTTACTATCCACCTCAGCCTTTGGCGACAAAATCAAATTTTTGTCCGATTGAATAGAATCAGTTTTCTGCGCTTCTTTCCTCACAAGAACAGTTCCTCCGAACACAGCCCTAGAATTACCGTCCAATATGCCTTTGTAGAACAGATTACTCTGGCAATGTGGTTTGGAATGATCAATATTTATAAAATTGTCCATATGCTGATTCCCACTCGTAAAATACAATCCCTGCAAATCACAGGAGGCATTTTCTCCATCCACCAAAACATTCAAATCATAGCGTCCAATCCCGCAACCTCGAAAAAAAGCTCTTGAGTTGAACTTACCGTCGGTATCTATCTTTACTCTCCCATACCCGACATCGTACGTATGATCTGTCTCACTCATTAAACGATAGTGGTTTACAGTGGCGCTTTCGCCAACATATATCTCAGAGACAGAATTCGTGAGTGTATGATTATCTCCACCACCCACGTAATTTTCTATCACGTTTATATTCGATTTTTTACCTGAGTTAACTAAAACGCGAGGATGGTTTACTGTCCTTGCCAAACCTTGGTTGAAAAAAATCATGTTGATCACTGTCCCGGAATTATCTCCGTCTGGAACATTGATTACCGAACCATCCGACATAAATGCACTGTTCCACGCAGCAAAACCGTCATCTGAATAATCAACAATTCCTCCAACTAATTTAGCAATATTGGGAGGTAATTCATCCGATGCAATATTGAAAACTTGTATATTGGAAGCTGTGTCGGAAGTGAAAATCCCTTGGCATAGGCCATTAACAAAAACTACGTTAACCCAAGAATCATTCCAAGGAGCAACGTTTTTTATAGTATCTAACCCAATTTCCTCAAATTTGGCTAGGGAATATTGAGGTTCTGCAATTGGTCTAGCATTGGTATATTTCCATTTCTCATTGCCTTTCCTATGTATCGGCAATCCAATCTGTTTAAATGCAAGCATCGCTTCATTTCTGAAGTCAGACGTCCAATCAGGTAGATCAGCTGAAAGAAGTTCGTAATCCTCTTCATATTTATCCCCGATAGTACTGGTATCTTGCATCAGGAATTGACCTCCTCACCAATAGATCCTCTCACCCATTCATAGCCTTTTTCTTCCAGTTCCAATGCCAATTTGCTATCACCCGATCTCACTATTCGACCATCCACCAAAACATGCACATAATCTGGCGTGATGTAATCTAAAATACGCTGATAGTGAGTTACGATCAAAACAGATTTCTCAGGCCCCTTGAAGATGTTGACTCCATGAGAGACTATCCTAAGAGCATCTATATCCAGACCAGAATCTGTTTCATCTAGAAGCGCTAAAGAAGGGTCTAAAAGAGCCAATTGAAGAATTTCATTACGCTTTTTTTCACCTCCGGAAAACCCTTCATTTACTGACCTTTTGACAAGGTCAGGGTCCATTTCAACGAGCTTTCGTTTTTCCTCAAGAAGCTGATCAAATTCCCTTACACTGAGTTCATCTTTACCATTTTCTTTACGGACAGCATCGATTGCAGATTTTAAAAATTGCCAAGTCCTGACACCAGGCAACTCTACTGGGTATTGAAAAGCAAGAAATATTCCTGCCCTTGCCCTTATTTCAGGATCTACCTCAAGTAAGCTTTCTCCTTTGTAAACAATATCTCCACCCGTGACTGTGTAGCCTGGCCTACCTGCAATAACATTTGCAAGAGTACTTTTACCGGAGCCGTTTGGCCCCATAATGGCATGGACTTCTCCTTCACCAATATTTAAGTTTATCCCTTTAAGTATCTCTGTATCTTCAACAGATACACGAAGATCCTTGACTTCAATTAATTTATCGATCTTTGACATTTAACCTACCGTACCCTCCAAACTTACTCTCAACAATTGTGAGGCTTCCATAGCGAATTCGAATGGAAGCTCCTTAAAAATTCCACGGCAAAACCCATTGATTATCATGTAATTTGATTCTTCCAGATCTATTCCTCTTTGTTGAAGATAGAAAAGTTGATCATCATTTACTTTAGATGTGGTTGCCTCATGCCCCATTTGCGCCGTTGGATTACGAACCTCTATATAAGGAACTGTGTGTGCTCCGCATTCATCCCCAATCAACAAAGAATCACATTGGGTGAAGTTTCTAGCATTATCGGCACCCGGCAATATAGAAACTTGACCTCTATATGTATTTTCGGCCTTTCCTGCAGATATTCCCTTAGCGATAATGGTACTTTTGGTATTCTTACCGACATGTATCATCTTAGTACCAGTGTCAGCTTGTTGGTAGTTATTCACCAAAGCGACTGAGTAAAACTCACCTACAGAATTATCTCCTTGAAGAATTACGCTCGGGTATTTCCATGTTATGGCTGACCCAGTCTCAACCTGAGTCCATGATATTTTGGAATTTTCCCCTCTGGCTGCTCCTCGTTTAGTAACAAAATTGAATACTCCCCCTTCACCATTTTTATCCCCTGGATACCAGTTTTGCAGGGTCGAGTATTTTATTTCTGCATCTTTCAATGCGACCAATTCAACGACCGCAGCATGCAACTGATGACTTTTTCGCATTGGGGCTGTACAGCCTTCTAAATAACTAACATAACTACCTTCATCAGCAACAATCAAAGTTCTTTCAAATTGACCTGAGTCAGCCTCATTAATCCTAAAATACGTCATTAGTTCTATAGGACAACGGACCCCTGGTGGTACATAGCAAAAAGACCCGTCACTAAAGACGGCAGAGTTGAGCGTAGCGTAGAAATTGTCACTGTAAGGTACTACCGAGCCTAAATATTTTTGTACAAGCTCTGGATACTTTTGGACTGCTTCACTAATTGGACAGAATATTACACCTGCCTTTTCCAACATGTCCTGATATGTGGTAGCAACTGAAACACTGTCCAGTACGGCATCTACGGCGACCCCGGATAATTTCTTTTGCTCTTCAAGCGGAATACCCAATTTATCAAACGCCTCGAGAAGTTCAGGATCAACTTCATCCAAGCTTTTTGGAGCATCATCACTCGATTTCGGCGCAGCATAATATATGATGTCTTGGAAATCGATTTCCTCAAACTTAACCTGGGCCCACTTTGGAGCAGCTTCGTCTCCCTGATTAGTCCAATGTTGAAATGCTTTTAGCCGCCATTCCAACAACCACTCTGGTTCCTTCTTTTTCGCAGATATAAAACGAACAATATCTTCACTCAACCCTTTTGGAGCAACATCAGACTCAATATCGAACTCAAAACCCCATTTATATTGAGAATCCTCAACTCCAGTTTGTCTAGATATAACCTTTTGGTCAGCCATCCAAGACCTCTCCTTAAGTATTTTCCTTAATAATCAAAATATATGATGAATTCACCAGCAATCACTCCAGCTTCTATTAAGGAAAATGGTTCATTTTGTTGAGTTAATCAGTCAACAATTTAATTAAATATAACATTTGCTGAATTAGGCGGTCAAAGATATTACACAGGCGCTAAAACTAAGTGGAATTTCCAAACCACACTGCTATATATATATTCTACGACAAACCCATTATTTGAACGACAACTTCCCTGCTCCCAACCATTTCACCTTTCATTCCATCAAGTTCAACCATAAAGATTCTTTGCCATTCGCCCAGTGCCATTTTCCCCTCTACCACAGGTACTGTTTCACTAGAACCAAGCATCAAATGTTGACAATGGGAATGTCCATTTGGACACTCATTCTCATGCATGTGTACTGTCCTGACATCGAAGTCATTATGTCTATACTGTGCATCCGGTGAAGAAATATTTTCTAGCATTTCTTTGAAATCTTCCAGCAAAAGAGGTTCGTTTTCTTGTATTACAATTGCGGAGGTTGTATGTCTAGAAAAGACCACCAATATCCCCCCGGAGATACCGGATTCTTTCAAAAAACCAGACACTTCGTCTGTGATGTCAATAAATTCTGGTGACGATTTAGAAGGCACTTTCAAATAGTTTGTAAATACTTCCATCGCCGAGCGCGAAACGCTCATATGTCAATCCACCTCGCAGCGCAATTTGATACGCAGTATTTTAGTCAGAGTCAACATTATAATCGATCATAGAAAACTCTTCCTTAATAGTTTCGAGTCACTAAAAAATCTATCAATTTTTTAAAGTCCTTATTCGACTTTTCACTAAATCCTACCGACTCTATATATCTATTCACCTGTAATGCATAATGTTCTACAAGCCCTTGGCAGTATCCCATAGCTTCAGTCTCATCCAAAATTTCCAACACCCGCAGCGTCTCATCATCACTTAACGATGCTAATGAATATAGTTTAGATATTTCTTTATCGTACAATCCTGACTTAGCCTCTCTTGCATGAATAATGGGCAAAGTGTTCTTCCTCCTCCTTATGTCAGCCCCTACTGGTTTTCCTGTGGCTTCACTTTCTCCCCAGGTTCCTAATATATCGTCTCGAATTTGAAACATGAAACCAAGGGCGACCCCAACCCGCCTAAATAAATTTGATACCTCATCACTCCTAGAAGCAAGAAGAGCCCCCAAATGAACTGAAGACCTTAGAAGGGCTCCAGTCTTACGAGAAATCATTTCCATGTATTGATCTACGCTTATCCTGCCACCCCCTTCAAATGATATATCCATGTATTGTCCTTCAATCATCTGAAGACAAGCCTCTGAGAGAATTAAGGAGGATTGAGAAATCAATTTAGCATCTGTAAATTCCATACATGACATAGACCTTTCAGCTAAAACCCGCATAACATTCCCCGCTACCAATGCCTTGGGTACACCCCAAACAGTCCATAATGTAGGTCTGTGGTGTCGCATTTCATCAAAATCTTGTATTTCATCGTGTATTAGTGAAAAGTTATGTATTAATTCCAGGGACACTGCTGCTGGGACGGCTTTTTCAACATCACCGCCTAAAGCATCGCATGTAAAAAGGCACAATGAAGGTCGTATACCTTTCCCTTTCTCCATGTCACACGGTTCCCCCTTAACATCTGACCATCCCATGCAATACCTCAACATGTCGTAAATAAAGGAAGAATTATCTGAAACTGTATTCTTTAATGCCGGCTCTAAAATGTCTTGGTATCGTATTAGAACCGAAGGGATTTCTGGTTTCGATGCAAGACCATCACTCAAAAGCTACTCTCAAATTACACCCTGATTCAAATCCTCAATCATTTGCCTAAACGTCTTTCTATATAGTTTCTTTAGCCGCAATCAAATATTTGACAGTTGCAGTTTACAGAATTTGTCGTCTGCATATGAACAATTACGAGCGGTTGTTTGTGCGTTTTTTCACTTGCTAGCAAAAAGAACGTTGTGCTATATTTTCGCATGGAATTGCAGCGAACAAGTGGGGGATCTTTAATCTATCGCAACTATTACCAGTTCTCATAAGTAACGGTGTAAATCATGGCTGATCCAGCAGGTGAATATTTCACACAATACGGTGTAATTGCCATATTTGCAGCCCTTGCTGTTGTGGTTCCCACCAGTATGTTATTGATAGGGTGGGCTTTATCCGTCCTGAAAGTCAGGCCGAACAAACCATCTTTCATAAAAAACAGCATCTATGAATGTGGATTTGAAACGATAACGGAAAGATGGAGTCAGTTTAATTTTCGCTACTATAGTATAGCTTTGCTTTTCGTAATATTTGATGTTGAAGTAGTTTTCTTATTTCCATGGGCTGCGTCTTTCGGCACGATGTCAACCACCTTTGGGTTATTTGTTTTAGCAGAAATGTCCGTATTTATCGGTATATTGGTCTTAGGATGGGTTTACGCTTGGAAAAAAGGCTCACTTGAGTGGAGTTAGTTCAAATATGGTAAATACAAACAACACTGAAAGTTCTTTGATAATTCCCTTGCATGATAAAACCTGGGATCTGGACAGAGAGGAAGGAAATTACGTTAACGAGCTAAAAGCTACCCACCTTGAGCCATTGTCTGAGCCTTTGATTGAGGTCCCCGATGATATAAGTAGAAACATAGCGGTAACTTCTGTAGATGCATTAGTGAATTGGGGGCGCAAGTCTGCAGTCTGGCCTCTATCATTTGGCCTCGCCTGTTGCGCTTTTGAAATGATGGCTAGTGCCATGTCAAGATTCGACTTGTCTCGCTTTGGAATGGAAGTATTCAGGCCCTCCCCACGACAGGCAGACCTTATGATCATAGCTGGCACTGTGACATGGAAAATGGCCCCAGCTATTGAAAGGGTTTACGAGCAAATGGCTGACCCCAAATGGGTGATTTCTATGGGTGTATGCGCTACAAGCGGCGGACCATATTATGGGTCTTATAGCGTGGTCCCAGGCGTAAATCACATTATACCTGTTGACGTGTATGTTCCAGGGTGCCCTCCACGACCTGATGCTCTTTTGTATGGGATTATGCAGCTCCACGAAAAAATCAAACGTTACTCTGTAAAAAATAGAGGGTAATTTTGACTAAAATTATCACTGGTGACGAAATTTCAAAATCGATAGGTGACGCGTCGAAGGACGCGGTTCTCTACTCGGACGAAACCGCTGCTTGGGTACCTCTGGAAAAGATACATGAAGTATGCGAAATCCTTAAAGACCCTGATGGATTAGATTATTCCTTTCTAACGGCAATAAGTGCAGTTGATTACATTGAGTATTTTGAAGTCGTCTATCACCTAGCCTCCCTCAGAAAAAATCAATCATGTGTGATAAAGGTTAAATGCAATGGAAGGGAAAACCCATCTATTGACTCGGTATCAGATATTTGGCAAGCAGCAGACCTTCAAGAAAGAGAAATTTGGGATTTGATGGGAATAGAATTCAAAAACCATCCAAACCTCAAAAGAATACTGCTATGGGAAGGATTTGACGGACATCCTTTACGGAAGGATTTTATAGGCTAACTCTATGTCAACCATACGAACTGAACCGGTAACAATAAATTTAGGACCCCAACATCCTAGTACTCATGGAGTGTTTAGACTTCGCGTAACTTTTGATGGGGAAGAGATCATAGACGTAGAACCAGTATTTGGTTACTTACACAGAGGAACTGAAAAACTAGCAGAATCCAGAAACTATGTTCAAATAGTAACTCTCACAGATCGGATGGATTATGTTGCAAGTATGTCTAATAATTTGGCCTACGTGAGAACTGTAGAGAAATTAGCTGGCATCGATGTTCCAGAAAGAGCACAGTACATTCGAGTCATAAGTGTTGAATTGCAAAGAATTGCCAGTCATCTCATGGCCACAGGATTCCTCCTAAATGACTTAGGGGCACTAGCTACCCCGTTGGTATATTGTTTTCGCGAAAGAGAACGAATCTTGGACCTATTTGAAATGCTTTGCGGAGCAAGGATCACATTGAGTTACATGAGACCCGGTGGCGTATTCCAAGATGCTCCTGATGACTTCTGGAATTCCCTGAATACATTGATATCGGACTTCCCAAATTACTTGGATGAATTGGAAAGCCTCATCACAACCAATGAAATCGTCCTTGCTAGAACCATAGGTGTAGGTTTGCTATCTGATACACAGGCAGTTGACTCAGGAGTTACCGGACCTGTTCTAAGGGCCGCTAGCGTGAAATGGGATCTAAGGAAAGCCAATCCTTACGAAGTATATGACAGAGTTAAATTCGATGTACCAATTGGAAATTCTGGAGATACTTACGATCGGTACTATGTTCGCCTTCAAGAAATGCGGGAGAGTATCAAAATAATATCTCAATGTATAGAGCAGATAGAGCCCGGCCCAGTGAGAACTGAAACCCCTTATTTCATTAGGCCGCCAGTTGGAGAAACATATTCATCAGTTGAAGGACCAAAAGGGGAACTTGGTTTTTATATGGTGAGTGATGGTGGAATTTCTCCTTACCGGTGTAAGGTAAGAGCTCCTTCTTTCATTAACCTTACCCCTCTAAAAGATATGCTAACGGGCTGGAAAATGGGAGATTTGATAATCATCCTCGGATCCATTGACATAGTGCTAGGAGAGGTCGACAGATGATAGCCTCTACACCTGCTTTTTTCATCAGCTTCGACAGTTTAAAAGATTTATTTGTCAATCTAATTCAATCGTTGGGTTTCGGAGAATCTTTTGGGTGGGTGGCATTTCTTTTAGCGGGAATATCAATTTCATTTTTAATAATTAATGTAATGGTGATGGCGACTGCCTTTTACACCTGGTTTGAACGGAGAATGATTGGTAGATTCCAAGTCAGGCGGGGTCCAAACAGAAACGGACCTTTCGGCATATTTCAGCCTTTCGCTGATGTACTCAAACTGATAATGAAGGAAGATACAATACCTGATGCGGCTGATAAACCCGTGTTTACCTTAGCTCCCATAGCGCTATTAGCGCCGACATTAATGATCATGATCGTTATTCCTTTTGGAACCTATCTGAGGGACGATGCCTTACTTAGTAATCTAAACATAGGAATACTTTTTATTGTTGGGGTCACTTCCGTCAATTCAATAGCCATTTTTATGGCTGGATGGGGCTCGAGAAACAAATATGCGATCTTGGGTTCCATGCGAGGCGCAGCAATGTTAATAAGTTATGAGATACCCATGGCACTTGGTATCACCAGCGTTCTTCTATTATCAGGGTCTTTGGCAATGACTCAAATAGTACAAAGTCAATCGATATGGTTCATTTTGGTAATGCCTATGGGATTTTTTGTCTTTATGGCAGCATCCACAGCAGAAATGAGCCGGACCCCCTTCGACCAAATAGAAGCAGAATCCGAACTAGGCTCGGGATACAATACTGAATACAGTGGTATCAAATTCGCAGTGTTATTTCTAGCAGAGTTTATGGCCCCGATAGTCACGGCAGCGATAGTCACCACCTTGTTTTTGGGTGGATCTCAAGGGTTCGATTTCTTGCCTGGTGGCATATGGTTCGCTATTAAAATGTTTGTATTAATATTTCTCCTTTTATGGGTCAGGTCCACTTGGCCTAGATTACGAATCGATCAAATAATGGGCTTTGCTTGGAAAGTATTATTCGGATTGGGATTGTTTAATATCTTTTTGGTCGCAGTGGAGTTTATGGTAGCTGTGGAATTAGGCCACACAAAAGATGATGGATCATTAACTACGGAGTACATGCTTATAATGGCAGCTGTTAACTGGATGGTGACTATAATTGCATTCGTTATCCTTGCCAATTTTGTCGGGAAGAAAAAATACCACAGACCAGAACCCACAGCATCTCCATTAGCCAATATGGGGATAGGAGGGGATTAATATGTACGGATTAGGTTTGTTTAAGGGACTTGGCATCACCATGAAAAATTTGGTGTCCCCAAGTCGTCAATTTAATATAGTTCAGTACCCAAACAGAAGGGCCAGCCCATTTGATCTCGCTAAAGTAGATGACCAAAACCCAATTTCCTTTATAGCAACTCATCCGATTAAAACCTTAAGATCCCTGCTAGGACTTGAGACATTAGTGGATCGAATGCCGCAGCACGCCAATTTCAGAGGGGAAGAGTTTGCATGGTATGACCGAAGATGTACTGGATGTGCAAGCTGCGCAAAATACTGCCCACTGGGAATAATAAAAATTGTTACAGGAACTAGCGGTGTAAATCAGCAAGAAGGCCAAAGCTATGACATTGATGTGTTCGATATCGACATTGGACGCTGTATGTTTTGTGGGCTTTGCGTTGAAGCCTGTCCATACGATGCGCTACATATGGGCAGCGGTTTTGAGGAAGGAAAATACCGCAGAAGTGATCTTGTAATTAACGTAGACCAGCTCAAGGCCGCGGAAAAAAAGCCAAGCACATGGTTCAGACCGCAACTAACAGACAGAGGACATGATCCCATAAAAGGTTCAACGGCAGACTGGGATCAAGTAGGCCGTCATGAAAAACCGTCCCTAGAAGACCAAGGGGAGAGGTGGGCAAAAAGATGAGTTTAACTACAGAATCTTTTGCCATCCAACTGGCCTTTTGGGTACTCTCTTTTTGTACAGTTATATCAGCAATTGCCGTCGTCCAAATTCAAGACTTATTTAGGTCCGCCCTATTCTTGATTGTTACATTCCTTGGAATAGCAGGATTATTTGTCTTACTAGGAGCAGAATTTTTAGCCGGCGTTCAACTAATGGTGTACGTGGGGGCCATATCTGTCCTAATAATATTCGCGATACTGATGACAAGGGATCTAGAAGAAGGTAATCCATCGCACAGTTTCAGAATACCTGTAGCGATAGTAGCAATACTTTTTATGCTTTTTTCCATTTACGCTATCACTGTGGGCACCAATTGGGATTCTCGATTGATTAGTGAAACCTTAAATCAAGAGCAACAGACTGAAGCTGGAAAAATATTCTTCGCAGATTCAATTCCAAATCTAGCTAACTTGCTGTTGACAGATTTTGTATTAGCGTTCGAACTAGTATCCGTTTTACTCCTTGCTGCTGCCGTTGGCGCACTAGCCTTGGTAAGGAATCGATAAATGACACTAGAAAGATTCTTAATACTAGGTGCGATTTTATTTGGGATTGGTTTGTACGGAGCACTTTCCAAAAAACATGCCATAGCCGTTTTAATGTCATTAGAAATAATGTTTAACGGTGTGAACCTCACAGCAGTAGCTTTATCACGTTATACCGTCCCTCAGGCCTTTGAAACAGCGTCCAAATTCTTATTAACCGGACATGTTTTCACAGTATTTATCATCACTGTGGCCGCAGCAGAAGTGGCTTTGGGATTGGCTATCATCATTGCAATTTATCGGACCAGGCAGTCAGTTTTGGTTACTGATGCTAAGGAATTAAATAGATAAATATTATGTGGATAGAATACAAATACGCTCCTAATTTGGTGACTGCAGAGATGTGGAAAGACACCTTTGAAGCAGAAGGTCTACCCACGAAAATACTTCCAGACGGCGATATAACATCGTGGGGAGAAAGTGTTGGATTCAAAATATATGTGCCCAAAGGCCGGGAACATGTAGCCGATGAAATACTTAGGAAACTTTAAATTATGATCACCGAGCAATTAGTCTGGGCAATATTTTTTATCCCATTAGCCTCATTTTGTATCCTGGCCCTAGTTGTACGCCCATTTTTTAACTCAAAGTCCCATTTTTCAGGCCCAATAGCTGTTATTTCAATCGGTATTTCTTTCATTCTTTCTGTTATGACATTGGTTACAGTCGCATCAAATAAAAATCATGGACAAGACTGGGGAACTCATTCCTGGTTAGAAATAGGAGACTTTCATTTCACTGTTGGAATCCTTTTGGATCCTTTGACCGCAATTATGCTTGTGGTAGTAACAGGGGTCAGCCTAATGGTCCAAATCTATTCCATGGGGTACATGAAGCCCTCGAGTCATGAACCTGAAAATAATGAACATCACGGTCCTGAAGAATTAGGCAACCCTGTATATGCCAGATACTTTGCATATATGTCCTTATTCACGGCATCCATGCTTGGTCTTGTAATGGCAGCCAATGTCGTTCAGATGTTCGTATTCTGGGAACTGGTTGGATTATGTTCATACCTCCTAATTGGATTTTGGTTCCACAGGCCAGCAGCAGCAGCAGCGGCTAAAAAAGCGTTCATTGTCACCAGAGTTGGTGATTTTGGGTTTCTCATAGCATTAATGTATCTGTTTTTCAAAACATTCACACAAAGTGAAAATTACCTTGAGATCCACGTAATCAACGCGAACTTACCTGGACTTGTTGAAGCGGGAGTAATAACTGGAGGGGCCTTAACTTTAATCGCTTTAGGTATGTTCATTGGTGCTATTGGTAAGTCAGGACAGTTTCCCCTCCATACCTGGCTACCTGATGCGATGGAAGGACCTACCCCTGTAAGTGCTCTAATACATGCAGCAACTATGGTTACGGCCGGGGTTTTCTTAGTAGCCAGATTTTTTCCGATTTTCGAACATTCCGCAGACACTATGATGATAGTCACCATAATTGGAGGAGTTACCGCCATATTTGCAGCAACTATGGGACTTGTTTCCAATGATATAAAAAGAGTCCTAGCCTATTCCACGGTAAGTCAATTGGGCTATATGATGTTAGCCCTAGGAGTTGGAGCGTACGGCCCGGCTATATTCCATCTATTCACCCATGCTTTTTTTAAAGCACTTCTATTTTTGGGTTCCGGCAGCGTCAATCACGCAACAGGAACCTTCGATATGCGCTATATGGGTGGATTACGAAAGAAAATGCCGATCACTTATATCACTTTCCTCATCGGAAGTTTAAGCCTTGCAGGCATATTCCCCCTAGCGGGTTTTTGGAGTAAAGATGAAATCCTTTTGAACGCTTTCAAGGATGGAGACGTAATAAGCATAAGCATGATGGGATTCCTCTTAGCAATAATTGCGGTCTTTATGACAGCCTTTTATATGTTTAGAGCCCTATTTATGACATTTGAAGGCGATTTTCGAGGTGGGTCGGAAAAGGACCCCGAAGCCCAAGCACATGGTCCAGTCCATCTTGCAGAATCACCATTTCCCATGGTTTTGCCAATGATAATACTAGCAGTACCAGCTGTAATTATAGGTTTTTTGGTAAATCCTATCGTTAATATAGGAATTCCAAAACATTGGTTCACATACGAATTCCTAGGTAAAGCATTGGACTACAATTACCACGTACACACAGCCCACCATCAATTTGATTTACTCTTAGCCATTGTTTCCTTGTCAATTGCTTTATTAGGGATACTTCTTGCCTGGGCAATGTACAAACGAAATCCTTATTTGGCTCCGTCTACTCTAGGTAGAGTTTCCGGTCCTATATACACATTACTTCTAAATAAATATTACTTTGACGAAGCATACGAGCGATTCATAACTGGCAAAATTTATTACCGCGGAATAGCTCAGATCTCTGACTGGTTAGACCGAAACATAGTCGACCGAATCGTAAATATTGTCGGGTGGCTTGGAGCTAATTTCGGTAGTTTGATTAGAGAACTTCAAACTGGTCAAACTCAAATGTACGCGACTGTCACGTCAGTCGGAATAATAATAATAGCCGCAATATATATATTTGGAATGTAATTAGGAGTATTTGTGGAAATACCTGGGATATTGAGTATAGCCATATTTTTACCGCTTATATCAGCGGTGATTGTGGCTGTTTTTCTGAATGGGAAAACGGCACGTGGTTTCGCCTTGGGCGCTTCCATTGTGGAACTTATGATCACAGGTTATATATTTATAGCCCATAAACAATATGACATGTCAGAAAAACTGACAACATGGTTCCCAGAATCATTTCCAGTTCAATACTTTTTAGCGATTGATGGGATAAGCGCTCCGCTAATTTTATTAACTGGATTATTAGGTATCGTTTCTATCTTCGCCTCGTGGAATGTATCAGAAAGAACTAAAGAACATTTCATGTGGTTGCTAGCTCTACAGGGCGCGGTAGTAGGAGTATTCACCTCAATGGATTTCCTACTTTTCTTCCTTTTTTGGGAACTAGAATTGATTCCTATGTTCTTCCTAATATCGATTTGGGGTACAGGAAGAAAAGAATACTCTGCGATGAAGTTTTTAATATTTACGATCCTTGGTAGCGCCTTCATGCTAATTGGGATATTGGTCATATTTGCGGGAACAGGCACCTTCGATATGATGAAAATTTCAGAATTAATGCCGAATGCTAACCTCATAATGCCCATAGGCATACTTTTCTTATTTATGAGCATAGGTTTTGCAGTTAAACTCCCCGTTTTTCCTTTTCATACTTGGTTACCTGACGCGCACACAGATGCCCCCACTGCCGCCAGCGTCATGCTGGCAGGTGTTCTTTTAAAAATGGGCGGATACGGACTTTTGAGAGTTTCCGCTGGAATGTTTCCAGACCAACTCGAAAAATATGCCTGGGTATTAGCTTTGTTTGGAGTAATAAACATTATTTACGGAGCAGCCATAACAATACGACAGACGGATCTCAAAAGGCTCATCGCATATAGCAGCGTAAGCCATATGGGCTTCGTATTATTAGGATTATCAGCTGTAGGCGGTGGAATAACATCTCTAGCAATGACCGGAGCTGCCCTACAAATGTTCACCCATGGAACCATCACTGGACTTCTATTTTTAACGATAGGATTTATCTATGAAAGAACACACACACGCCACATCCCGGACTTGGGAGGTTTAGCCCGTCGGATGCCAATATTCACGGTATCACTAATGGTTGCAGGTTTGGCCTCTTTGGGACTACCGGGAACTAGTGGGTTCGTCGCAGAGGTTACAATATTCGTGGGAGCTTTTCCTGCCTTCAAAATAGCTACAATAATAGCTGCGTTTGGAGTAGTACTAACAGCTGGGTACATATTGTGGATGATACAAAGGTCAATGTTTGGTCCTGAGAAACCCCAATTTGAACAAATCGGTGATGCCACATCGGTGCAAGTAATTCCCATCGGTATCCTAATTATCTCCATAATAGCTGTAGGGATATATCCAGCATTCGTCTCTGATGTTTTCGCAGATGGCATAGCACAGTTGCTAATTATGACAGGGGCTAATTAATGAATTACATTGATTTAGAATTAATTATTCCCGAAATCAGCATGGCTTTGCTTGCTGGGCTAATAATCGTTTTCGACCTTTTTTCATCCAACAAAAGACTTCTGGTTCCTTTATGCCTCATAGGCTTGCTAGTACCTCTGTTCTTTTGTATTGCCGCAGCGCAAGAAAGTGCTGAGGCCGGATTCATGGGAACAATGCAAGTAGACGATTTTAGTATATTTTTCAAATACATCATTATTCTTGCCACCGCTCTGGTTATCCTAAGTTCAGCCACATACGCAAAAAGATTTGACAACCATCAGGGTGAATACTATTCACTTATCTTGTTATCTGCTACTGGAATGATGTTGCTGGCATCTGCTACAGAACTAATAACAATCTATATTGCGCTAGAATTGACCGCCTTACCAACTGCAGCATTGGCTGCCTTCATAAGGGAAAAGAAGTCTGCTGAATCTGGAATGAAGTTCTTAATATTGAGCGCAGTTAGCTCTGCGGTTCTTCTATATGGCATGGTGTTGCTCTATGGGTTTACAGGTAGCACCCATTTGTCCGATATTGGAACGGCGATAGCAACTCAACTTTCGGGATCAGCTGGTATAACGGATCATGGAGTACTTTTATTCAGTGTGATCTTAATAACGGCAGGGTTTGGATTCAAAATCTCTGCTGTCCCGTTTCAGATGTGGGCACCAGACGTATATGAAGGTGCTCCAACCCCAATAACAGCCTTCCTATCAGTAGCAAGTAAGGCTGTCGGGTTTGCCATTATCCTCAGAATTTTATACATGGTCTTCGAAAATGAAGCTCTATCTTCTGACTGGACCAGTATGATGGCGGTTTTGAGCGCAATTTCCATGTCTGTTGGTAACCTGATTGCTATAAAGCAAAATAATATCAAGCGAATGCTAGCTTACAGCACCATCGCCCAAGCCGGTTATATAATGGTGGGCCTGGCAGCTATGACCAGTGACACAACGCTCAACACTTCAGGACCTGTTGGCATACTTGTATACTTAGCCGGGTACACCTTCACAAATCTAGCTGCTTTCGCAGTCATAACAGCTGTATCTGAAAGTTCAGGCGATGACTCAATAGATTCTTTCTCCGGATTAATAAAAAAATCTCCAATACTAGCAGGGATAATGACCATATCCATGATCTCTCTCATAGGCATCCCTCCTACTATCGGATTCATGGCCAAGATATATATTTTTGGAGCTGCGGTTGAAACTAACTTAACTTGGTTAGCGTTCGTGGGAGTAATAAATAGCGTTATTTCAGCTTATTACTATCTTCGTGTAGTGAAGACAATGTTCTTGAATAGTGCATCAGAACAGTCTCCTATAAAACCTAGCGTAGGACCTTTGTCAGCTGCTGTTATCTCCATTGTTGGTACAGTTGCTTTTGGTTTGTATCCAAGACCCATAATCGAATTAGCTCGCGAAGCTATCTCCACCATCGTTGGTTAACTAAAATAGTTAAGTATTGGTAATATAGATACTTAATAAGCTCGATAAAAATCAACAGGTTTTTCGATAATTATGTCAGAAAATAAATTGATAGCCTTTATATACAATTCCCAAGTGCCTGAAACTAAATTAAAGTCTGAAGAGATCATAAGGTCACTGGGATTAGAAAAAAATTCATGGCTCAGTTCGGCCGGAAATTTATCGGATAACACTGATAAATTGAATTCTACTTATTTGGTGGTTGTGGTTGGCGGAGACGGTACCATACTCAGATCCGTGAGAGTGATAAGTCCCTTTGAACTCCCAGTAGTCGGAATAAAAATGGGCAAAGTTGGGTTTATGGCTGAGCTGTCCCCAGAGGAGGCCGTTTCGTCTCTTCCTAAATATATCAACTACGAATCCTCTCCCAATAACGGTATTAGGACAGAAAGACGAATGATGATACAAGCTGACGTAATACCAACAAAAGGAGGAACTCCAAGATTATCAATTCATGCCTTGAACGATATTACGGTGGGGAGCAGAAAAGTTTCTAGATTGGTGGAATTGGAGGCCTCAGTAAACCATGTTCATTTAACCAACTACCGAGCCGACGCAGTCATAGTATCAACGGCCACGGGAAGTACGGGCTATGCTCTATCAGCTGGTGGACCTATCGTATTTCCTGAAGCACAAATGATGATTCTGCAACCGGTGGCAGCTCATACTGGCCTCCGAGACGCATTAGTACTTGATCCCACCTCTACGGTGTCGCTAGAGGCTTCTGAAAGCTATTTGGCATCCATAAGTGCTGATGGGTTCGTGGATTCTGAAGTACAACCTGGAGAAAAAGTCATTGTAACTAGAAGCCCATATGATGCCAGATTCCTACGCTCGGAGAAACCTGATTTCTTCTATACTGCCTTAAATATGCGTCTCGGATTAGCGTACAGATCTCAACGTCCCCCGGAAGGACCTTTGGAATAAAAAATGGAAAATTTAGAGCTTGATCGCACAATCAATAGTAAAAAGATTTATGAGGGCACTATCATAAACGTCAAGGTTGATGAGGTGTTGTTGAAGACCGGAGTTAAAGCTAAACGTGAGGTTGTCGAACACAAACCTGCCGTGGCTATAGTTCCTGTCGATGCAGAAGACAATGTTCTGTTAGTGAGGCAATACCGACACCCAGCGAAAGTGGATATGCTGGAGATACCTGCCGGAATCATAGAGTCTGGAGAGGAACCTGAAGTAGCTGCGCTTCGGGAGTTGCAAGAAGAAGTAGGATACACTTCCCGTGACTTGCGATTGATTTTCGGATTCTGGACAAGTCCAGGGTTCACAGATGAGTACATTTATGGCTTTATAGCGCGAGATCTGGTGCCAAAAAAATTGCCTCACGATCATGATGAAGATATATCAGTGGAAAAAATACCAATAGGACGATTACAAAAACTTATAAGACTAGGTGAAATACAAGATTCAAAAAGTATTGCTCTTTTGATGACCTTGAATTCAACAATGTAGAAAATAGAATAGGTGTAGATATGGCAAACCTCGATCAAATGCTAAGACAAATTGATGACCTTGAAGATGAATTGATCGCCTTAGAACAGGCTTTGATTAAAATTCCTTCAGTTAATACCGGTTTTATGCCAACGGGAGATGAAACCCCTGTATGCAACTACATTTCAGATTGGTTATCTGCCGTGGGTATAGAATCTGAAATACTGGAGGCATCTCCGAATCGAGGAAATATCATTGCTAATATAAACGGCTCCTCCGGAAAAATGGGACTCCTATTTATGTCTCATACAGATGTTGTGCCAGTAGAAGATGAAGAAAAATGGACATTCCCACCATTCAGTGCACAGATACATGAAGGAAGAATATACGGGCGCGGAGCATCAGATTGTAAGGGGCTTCTATCTGCGCAGTTAATGGCTATGAAAGTTCTAAAAGAAAATGGTGTTGCCCTGAAAGATGGGTTGTCACTAATTTCAGGTGCAGATGAAGAGCACGGCGGACGGTACGGATTTGGATGGTTAGCAGAAAATTATCCGGAAAAATTACGAGCTCCTTTTGCTGTAAATGAAGGTGGAGGCTCTCCCATAGAAGCAGCCGGATCATTAACCTATGTGCTGGGAGTTGGTGAAAAAGGTAGGTTGCAAATAGAAATAGATGTTAAGGGAATAAGTTCTCACGCATCAGTCCCCTGGCAGGGAACAAATGCCCTCTACAGACTTTCTAAAGTACTGAGTAGGATAGAAGAATATGAGGCAGAAAGGGATACCTCTACCAGTCTATTCGAACATTTATCTACATTTGCCATTGAGCATAAACCATCTTCAGGTAATGTAGATGAAATCATCAAGGAACAAGAGGAAGACAACCCTAGATTTGCTTCAATGCTCAGGGCCTTATCCAGAATGACAATAACTCCTACTATGATAAACGGCGGCATTAAATCAAACAGCGTACCGGAGCAAATTAGACTTACATGTGACGTAAGGACTTTACCTCATCAAACAGATGATTATTTAAGAGAAGAACTGGACAAAATTTTGGAAGGAATACCCGGAGTAGAATATTCAATAGACTACATGGCTGTACCAAATTCGTCCCCCTTTGAAACTGAGCTAATGACCAGCCTGCATGAGGCCACAAAAAAGGCCGTTGACAGAGAAGACGTGCAGTTCGTACCGGCCATAAGTACCGGTTTTACTGACTCGAGATTTACAAGACCACTGGGGGTCACCACCTACGGTTTTTCAGGTTCACACCCAGAGGATGATCCAATGCTAAGCAAAGCTCATGGTACAGATGAGTCCATCGGCATTAAAAGTCTGGTAAGCGGAGCTAAAGTTATGCTGCATATTGCCTATGACATGCTCGCTGAAAAATAGTTGCCTATAAAGAAAAATATTCACCGTATTTTTCCAAAGCATTGACGCTTATATCAGCTCCCAATCCCGGACCGCTAGGCATATGTAATTGTCCCTCTCTTATGACTTCAAAAGGATCAATGAATTCATGCCTGTATTCAAATTCTTCTACAGCATGCTCAAGAATTACCCTCTGGTTAATGGAGGCACATACATGAGCTGAAGCAAGAAGAGATATTGGACCGGAAGGACAATGTGGAGAAAATCCAACTCCGCTCCTAATAGCACTGTTGGCAATTCGCACCGCCTCTTCCACACCACCACAGTATTTTATATCAGGCATTATGGTTTGCACTGAATTCAGATTGATTAAAGAATCGAAAAAAGTCTGACCGTAGCCGGACTCTCCACCGGATATAGGCAGAGCTATATCTCTAGAGAGTTCAGCTAATCCTGTAGGAAACTCAACAGGGTCCAGTGGTTCCTCGAACCAACCAATCCCAATCGGAGTTATCAATTCCGCAACTATTTTGGCAGCATCCTTATCGAATCTACTATGACAATCTACTAGGATTTCTACCTCTGGGCCGACCTTTTCTCTTATGGCAAGTAGTCGATCTATGCCGTGTCTAGCAACAGATATAATGTCCTCTGGGTTCGGAAACAATATTTCATCAAATGGGGCACACTTAATTACTGTAAACCCTTTCGATACGGCTTGATATGCAGCGTCCGCAAAGTCTTCAGGAGAGCGATCACTTGCAAACAAACCCCTGTTTATATTTGCATACAAATCAATGGATGATGGAAATTGGCCACTAAGGTACACACATAAAGGGAGATTATGAACAAGAGCATTTAACTGGCTTATAACGGTGCGAACAGCACTTAATGCAGCTGCGGTATTTGATCCGCTCTCTACAGTTTCTTTTATTCCTACATATTTTTCTAACTCATCTTCACCAGGGATACTTCCTGAAGAAATATTCTCGAGAATTTCATTGATAAGTCCAGCTACCTCGCTTGATTGTCCACCTTTCGTAAACTCAGCTACCGTTTCTTGACCTGATTTTGTCCTAACAGAAACACAATGCCAGCTTGTATTTCTCGTTATTTCATATCTCAAAAATTTCCAAGAATGAATAAACAGTTCCATATGTTGAAATCCTCTATCAAAGGTGGCGAATTTTTATATTTTAGTATACCTACAATTAACCAATTGTTGATCTATAACCACAATATCCTGATATTCATAAAAAATTGTTGGATTATATTGTGTAAAGTGGTAAACTCGAATAAATTCAGCAGTAACGGAGCGACATATGGACGGCTTGATCGTTCACGAGACCCCAAAGACTAAGCTTCCTACAATGGTAGTTGCCTTTGCTGGATGGCCAGATGCTGCTGAAGCTGCTACTCGAGCAATCCGATACATGGTCCGTAAATTGCCCAGTAAAAAAATTGCAGAGATAGATCCTGAAAACTATTATGATTTCACTGCAAACAGACCTCAAACCAGGATCAACCGAAGGAAAGAACGAATCATCAAGTGGCCAACAAATGAATTCTACAGCTATGTTCCTGAAAATAACCCAGAAAATGCTATCTTGATGTATGTGGGAACGGAGCCAAACCTTAAATGGAGAACATTTTCAGACACCGTTATGGAGGTGGCTAAATTATCTGGAGTGGAGCTAATTGTGTCACTTGGAGCTCTCCTGGACGCCGTTCCACATACAAGAGATGTGAAAATAACCGGCCGGGCCAGCAGTCAGGAACTGAGTAAAAAAGCGAGGTGGTTAGGCATACGGAATTCCGGCTACCAAGGACCGACAGGAATACATTCTGCTTTTGCAGAAGCATGTAACAAGAGCCATATTCCACATGCAAATATTTGGGGTCACTGCCCTCATTACGTCCAAACCTCCCCCAATCCTGTGACCAGCTTCGCTTTATTGGAACGTCTAAAGAGCCTGGTAGATATAGATCTAGATATGAGTGAATTGGATTTAGCTGGACAAGCCTTCAAGGAAGAAATATCCAATGCTATATCCAAACAGCCCGAAGTGAGTTCTTATGTGTCTCGACTGGAAAGTCAGTACGATGAGGCTAATGGGTCTCAAAACGATATGCCCACTGGAACTGATATGGTTAAGGAAATAGAAAACTTCCTAAAAAGCCAGTCAAGTGGACAGGAATAGAAATAAATAAACCCATAATGGTGGGGGATGAGTAAGTGTCGCAGCTACTTATAACTCCTGATTACTATAAAAATTTATTTAGTCGTTGGACAAACGACATCACAATGCTCCCTGATTTCCCAACGGATTCAAAGGAGAAGATGGTTGCGTTACATTTTGTAATGCTAGCCTTCGCCGAAGGGGAAGAATATTCAGAAGACGATATCCATGAAGGAATAAAAGATAGAAATCTTTTCTCGATAGACCATGTGCAAATTAGAATAAATATGGTTCGCAATGGTTTCCTTACTAAAATCGAAAAAGAATCAGGAATATTTTATAAAACTTCAAAAGAATTCTTGAAGCAAGCTCAATGGGATAATTCAATACCTGGAGTAACATAATAGACAGTCAATTAACTCCCAAAGAAACCTTAATAGATATAGGTCCAATATCGGTCAACATCCGGGACTGGGGCGGGCAAGGCAAAAACATAGTTTTAATACATGGTTTGGCCTCTAACAGCCAAATCTGGGATCTGGTTGCCCCACTCCTAGCAAAATCTAATAAAGTGGTAGCCATAGACCAGCGAGGACATGGATTATCTTCCAAACCAAATCATGGATATGACTTCAAAACTATCACTAACGACTTATCTTTATTTTTAAAGGCTGCGCATATCACCAACCCATTATTAGTTGGCCATTCGTGGGGTGGAAGCGTTGCATTAAATTTTGCAGCGGAGAAGTCAGCTCAGGTAAGTGGAATATGTCTTATAGACGGAGGTTTGATAGAAATATCCTCCATACCAGGAAATTCCCTCGGAAAAGCCCTTATAGATATGGCACCCCCACTTTTTGATGGATTAACAGAAAAACTTCTAAGAGATAGAATTTCAAAAAGGGATTGGGGTGAACGAGATGAAATATCAATTAAATATGATTTAGCCGATATTGTAATGGCCAATTTTCAAGAAAATATAGATGGCACCATAACACCTCGTTTTAAAAGATCTAGCCACTTGAAAGTTGTAGAGGCCTTTTGGAACCATTTACCGTCAACATTGTTTTCATCAATAGATTGCCCTGTTCTGAATTTACCAGCAAGGTTAAATGAAGAAAAAAATCCGAGACAAAAACTTAGGCAAAATTTAATAAATCAGGCAAAATCAAAAATATCTAGATTTGATACAGTTTGGCTAGAAAAAAGCATACATGATGTACCTATTCAGAAGCCCATACTAGTGGCGCAAACCATATCTCATTACATTAACTACGGTTTCTTTAATTGAACGACTTATGCGGTCTCTGACAGAAAATAGTATGGAACATTCCAAGTTCCCACCAATCCCATATCAACTACTGCCTTATTTGCGTAAAGTTTCTTGATTATTCCCTTGCTGCCAGTGAGCGGGCCCCCACTAACATTCCCTAAATACTTAACCTTTTGGCCGTTATTTATGTTTAAGCCATTTTGAAAAGTTGGATGATTTTTTTTGTCATCCTTTATAGATAGTGTCAATTGTGTTGCTTCATTCATATTTACATCCTGGAAAATTCGATTTAGAACATTTTAGAACAGAACAAGTGTTCTGTCAATTGTTGCATCTTAAGGTGTAGCAAAAATCTATATGAACAAAAAACTGATTCTGAGATAGAATACTCCTTAACAATCTGCCATAGAGGTATAGAATCATGGGAAGACTGGATAACAAAGTGGCGATAATTTCAGGCGCTGGAAAGGGACAAGGTGCATTTGAAGCTGCCCTATTTGCAAGTGAAGGTGCCAAAGTCGTTTTGGCAGACCTAGATATTGAGTCATGTGAGTCCAACGCTCTAGATATTGTAAAAAACAAAGGAATAGCTTCAGCCGTTCATCTGGATGTAACTTCTTCAGAAAGTTGGATTAACTGCATAAAATTCACTATGGAAAAATATCAAAGTTTAGACATACTGGTTAACAATGCAGGTATATACAGTAAAGTACCAATTGAAGAAGCCTCAGACGAGGAATTTGATTTAATTATGTCAGTTAATCTTAAGGGGGTTTTTTTGGGAACAAAATATGCTATCCCAGAAATGCGGCACTCAGGGGGCGGATCAATAATTAATATTTCATCTACAGCTGGACTTGTTGGTAATCAAGGGGGCGGGGCATACGGTGCGTCGAAAGGAGGGGTGAGATTGTTTACTAAATTTACTGCTATACAACACGCCTCTGACAATATCAGAGCAAATTCTGTTCACCCAGGACCAATTGACACTGATATGATCGCGGACAATCTTTCCACACCTGAAGGGAGACAAAACTCAATATCCAGAATACCTCTTGGCCGAATAGGAACCATAGAAGACGTGGCTTTAGGAGTTTTATTTTTGGCTTCGGATGAATCTTCGTATATGACAGGCTCAGAATTAGTTATTGACGGAGGAATTACGGCTCAATAAGATTTGCCACAATTATGTGTGCCCACTGCTATTAGGACACGCATCAGTTAGAACATTTTCATAAAACATAATGCATAATTTTAAAGCGATTATACTAGCAGGCGGCTCTGGAACTAGAATGAAGTCTCGTCTGCCAAAGCCTCTGCACAAATTATCAGGGACCCCAATGATAATTTGGATTGTGAATGCAATAATTCAGTCAAGAATTAAGGACATAATCACTATTGTTCCAGCAAACCATGAAGCATTCCAAAATATTTTAGAGCATAAATCTGAACTAGCTGTTCAAGACCCACCAAAGGGTAGTGGTCACGCTCTGCTACAGAGCAAACGAAAAGCAGACAAGGCCAAAAACATACTAGTATTAAATAGCGATATGCCCCTTATAAAATCTGAAACTCTTACCACATTAATAAACCATCACCAATCATCAGAAGCCGACATAACTGTACTAACGTCCAAAGTAAAACGTCCGAAAGGTTTCGGACGAATAATCAGAAATAGTGAAGGGAAAATCACAAATATAGTTGAAGAACCTGAAGCAGATATTGAACAGAAGCTTATTGATGAAATTAATGCCGGTGCGTATTGTTTCAAAACATCATGGTTATGGGACGCGTTAGAATCCCTGAAGCCTTCCAAGTCTGGGGAATTTTTTTTAACCGACCTTATAAATTTCGCGCATATCTTAAAGCTTAATATAGAATCGTTAATAACTGAGGAAGAGGAAATTATAGGCGTGAATAACAAATCTGATTTGGCCAGAGCCGGAAAATTATCAAGGGCAGCTATTTGTGAAAAGCTCATGAATGATGGAGTAATCATTATAGACCCAGACACTACCTACATTGATTCCGAAGTTACAATTGGAGCAGACACAACCATTTTCCCCAACACCCATTTAACAGGTAATACCAATATTTCTTTTCATAGTGAAATCGGCCCAAACAGTGTGATTTCAAATAGCTCCATAGGTTCGAAATGTATAATTAAGTCGTCTACTATAGAATCGGCGGTAATTCTTGACGAAGTGAAAGTCGGCCCTTACAGTCATATTAGAGAAGGATCCATATTGAAAAGTAATGTTGAAATAGGGAATTATGTGGAAATAAAAAACTGTACCCTAGGGAACGGTACTAAATCAGGACATCATTGCTATTTGGGGGATTCAGACATTGGTTCTAATGTGAATATTGGAGCAGGTACCATAACCTGTAACTATGATGGCACTGATAAACACAGAACCATTATAAAAGATGAGGCTTTCATAGGATCAGACACGAAACTCATTGCTCCTGTAATCATTGGGGAAAAGTCAATTACTGGGGCAGGGTCAATAATAACAAAGGATATTCCTGATTTCTCAAAAGGAATCGGAACTCCCGCACGTATATTAAAGGGGGATAGGTCTTTATAGACCCAAAGTCATATTGGACACTGATATAAGCGATTTATCTAGCCTCGCGCTAATAGCTTCTATTGCATTTTTTACCTTAATTGGTTTTATTCAGCATGTGATTGGCACGGTAACTAGAGAAGCAATTTTTATCTGGCGCAGCGAAGACAGACCAGGATTAGAAAAACTGGAAGACCTATTTCGCAAAGCTGACCAATCCAATTCTGCTTTTTCAATAATAAAAACCGCTGCGCTCACCTTCGCAATCATAATTTCCTATTCCATCTTTTACAATGTTTCTGAACCTGAATTCACCACCTATTCATTAGTCCAAATGGGCATTATTGGTTTGTTAAGTCTTCTGGTTCTAGGAGTTTTAGAAACCCTCGCTAAAGTAGCCGGCAGACATAGCGGCCCAAGAGCAGCAATTCAGATTTACAGATTAGCTATTTTCATTGGTACAACCCTAAGACCCATAACTAGGTCACAGGAACGAATCATAGAAATTGGTACTGTAGAAGAAGCTTCTGACATTGATGAAAACCGCAACATAGCAATGCAAATGAATGATGAAGGAGAGCCTCTCGAAGAACATGAAGTTCGTATGATAAGAGGGGTTTTTCAATTGGACAGGACAGTAGTCCGAGAAATCATGGTTCCCCGGGTTGATATGATAGCTACAGATATATCTACGTCAATTAGTGAGATAGCCGACCTCATGATTAAGGAAGGNCATAGTAAAGTTCCCATATACAAAGATGAAACCGACCAAATAAAAGGTATTGCCCANTCGATGGACATACTTGCCCAGGTAAGTGCTGCANGTCAACAAACAGGAACCGAAGGGGACTTAGAGGCTTTTCTCCGCCCAGTTTTTTTTGTACCTGAGTCAAAAACACTAGAAGATCTTCTAACAGACTTTCAAGACAAACGGATTCAAATGGCAATTGTTATCGACGAATACGGTGGAGTCTCCGGATTAGTCACAGTAGAAGATCTTGTCGAAGAAATTGTAGGGGAATTACACGATGAATTTGACCGCCGAGAATCGGTAATCAGACAGGTTGAAGAAAACGAATTTTATATGGATGCTGGCATCGATATAGATGATCTAGCTTTAACAATCGGAACATCTTTTGCAGGTAACGGATTCGACACAATCGGAGGGTTCGTCCTACACGAACTAGGTAAAATTCCAAGCCCCGGGGACAAATTTTCATATAACAATTTATCGATAGAAGTAATCTCTACAGTAGGCCGTAGGCTAAGGGAAATAAAGATAATTAAAACTGGATAGAAAACATTTATCCATTCTTTCCCTTTGTCATCGACATCCACCTCATAGTTAGACCCAATGATGATAGATGCTCTTAGCCTATGAACCTAGCTTAATTATGTTTTTTACCTTTTANAACTTGGTTTTGACTAAGATATAGCNCACTTCCAAACATAAGTCATATGAAGGAATTTATTTCTAGNAGNAAGATAACCTATNAACACAATAAACGGGCTGATAATCAATATGAGCAAAAGTTTATCCATCAAGACTCCCAATTGCTTCTTCTCACCACATAATATCAAGTCATAATAACTCGGAAGAAGGGTTTGTCATCCAATTAATTTGACATAACAAGCAAAAAGGCTCTCGGACCGGTCTGGTCCGAGAGCCTTCCAACGTTCAACTGTTTATTCACCAATTGTTAATTGGCTCATCCTAGTTGATCAATCAGATCTTCTTATTTGTCAGCCACCAATAGTGGAGCTGTAGCTTCAGAGTTGGAGGAACCTCTGGCTGTGAGTGTGTACAACCCAGCATCCAGATCTGCTTTAACATCTATCTGGAAGGCTCCTGAAGCATTCGCCTCTCCGCCTGCTAGAATTTTGTCTACGCCATCAGCAGCGCCAACACCAATTATGCTAATCATTTCACCTGCAGCAAATCCAGCACCATAAACAATGGATGTGCCACCTGTCTCAGCAGGTGTTGCTGCCAAACTAGCAGACACTGTTCCTGCTGGCGATGAAGCTGAAACAATTGTTATAGGTGCGCTTGCTCTGCTACCACTCGCGCCTTGTGCAAACACAGTGGATGGACCACCTGCTCTACTCACAATAGATGCCTTTTCTGATACGAAGTCAAAGGAAACCTCAAAAGCTCCTGCACCATTGGCAGTTACTTGAGAGCCTCGACCTCCTCCAATTATTGGAGACAAGCTTGAATCAATTCTTAACTGCAAAACCACTGGCTCGTTTGCATTAAAGCCTGATCCTGAAACACTGAATCCCTCAGACATCGTTATTTTTGACTTACTTACCGTGATACTACCTTCTGGTGCCACAGCATCTGCTCCGGCAACACCAGCAGGTCCTTGCAAGCCAGGAGCACCGGCAGGGCCAGGGTTACCTGGTAGTCCTGGCAGACCAGGCTCTCCTTGCGGTCCCTGTGCACCAGGCAGTCCAGGACTACCAGGATTTCCAGGAAGACCTGGATTTCCAGCAGCACCTGCACATGCTGATATTACAAATAACATTGCTGAGAAAACCAGGGCTGTTGATAACGCCCGAAGGCTAAATAGCTTTCCCATTTGACCCCCTTCTTTCTATAAAGGAACGAATTTTAGTTCAAACTTTCTTGTTGTAGGAGCAAGCAGTATAAAAACCACATGCCCACCAACGGCGAGTGAACCTGTTCATGATATGCACCACCCCAATGTATGTCAAGCTGTTTCCGTGCCTAATTAATCAGTCTGAAACAAGCTCTCACTAAAGGAGCTCCGCACCCACTCTCAGTCACCCTCCGTCCAACTTTAGAATTTTAGTTGAATACACATGAATAATCAACAACAAAAAATTCCTTTATTGCCAACGACGAGGTCTGGTAGATAGATTACCTAAACCTAATTCTCTGCAAAGAGCTGGAAATAGCGTCTTTGATGCTCCTTGCCATTCCAATTCAGAAACACTTTTATTTACTGAGACCTTCTTGTGGACAGTTGCAATCTCTCTGTAAAGATAAGCATTGCTTCTATTACTTTCTAAGCTTGAACTCAAGGATGCAGCCCCTCTTACTGAGACATCCCACAATTCATGACTAATAGGTATTTCCTCAATACAACCATATCTGTAAAGGAGAATAGAACTGGATTTAGTACCCCATTTCGGTATTCCTGGAATATTATCCGCAGCGTCTCCAACTAAACCTAAATAATCCGGAATAGATGCTGGTAATACACCAAATTTATCAAGAACTCCGGTCTCATTTAAGATGACGTTGTTTTTTCGATCCAGACACACAATTGTGTCTCCATCAACCATCTGGCATAAATCCTTGTCAGGAGAACAAATTATCACTTGTTCAACATTGTCTTGGCTAGAATAAAGCAAGGCAGCTGACGCTAATGCGTCATCCGCTTCAAACTCATGCATTGGCCATGAAAGTATTCCTAGAGCATCAACAGCCCTTTCAGCAAGTGGAAATTGCATCTCAAGTTCAGGAGGAGTGTCCGACCCATCTTTATACGTCGGTAATAGATCGTTCCTAAAAGATTTGATAGAACTGTCAAAAGCTACAGCTATATGTGTCACATCTGGTTCATTCAATAGAGAAACCAAGGTAGTTATCAGTCCCCTTACAGCAGAAACATGCATTCCGTCAGGAGCTAACCTTTCAGGCTGACCGAAATGAGCCCTAAATAATTCATATGTCCCGTCAACAAGATGGACTTTCATGACATTCCAATTCGCTCCTGCAATAATCTCTCAGCGTGTATTGGGATTTAACACGTCGCTCATGGCGTCTCCAAATAGATTCCAGCATAAAACTAACGACCACGCCACCACACCAGGTGCGATTAGCATCCAAGGCACTACTCTGAGAGCACTTATACTGCCCGCTTCTAGAAGCATAGTTCCTAAGCTTGGCCTGGGAGGCTGAATACCCAATCCAAGCCAACTCAAAATAATCTCAGTTCCAATCAAGGTCCCCATCCCCATCGAGACAGTAACCACGATAGGACCAATAGCATTTGGCAGAAGGTGGACGAATAAAATTCGAAAAGTAGTAGCACCAGTTGCTTGTGCCGATTCAACATATTGGGAAGTTTTTAATGACAAAACTTGCCCCCTAACTAAACGGGCCATTCCAACCCAACTGAAGGAAACTAAAGCCAAAGAAATCACTAAATAATCCGCAACTCCCGATCTCACTATTCCATCCAACCAAGTGTTATCTTCAAGCCAGCGAACCAAATCCACAATTCGTGGTCTTAAAGTCGCAGCTAATAATATGACCAACAATATGTCAGGAAAAGAGGCGAAAAGTTCACCTATCCTCATTATCACTGAGTCGACACGGCCTCCATAATAACCAGAGATCAATCCCAATGACACTCCAATCAACAAACCCCCTGTAATAATTGTAACCATAGTGATTATCACAGTGTTTTGTATCCCCCAAAGAACTCTTGAAAAAACATCCCTACCTTTCAAGTCGGTCCCAGCGATATGTTGAAAAGTCGGAGCTTCTCGGATGGAATGATAATCCTGTTCGTTATAACCATAGGGGGCTATCAAAGGCGCAAATATACCTAAACAATAGATACTTAAAATTGTAATTACACAGACAATCGCCAGTTTTTTCCGCATTAACCTGGAGAAAGCTCTATGAAAGTGTCCTCTATTACCGATCGATGTATTCATTATGAAAGTCTTATTCTCGGATCAATTAAAGAATATGCTAAGTCCGCCAGTAGATTGGCAATAACGAATGCGGTGGACAATATCATAGTAAATGCCATTATTACCGGATAATCTCTATTGAAAATAGCCTGTATGGCAAAATCTCCAACCCCTGGTATACCTAATAACCTTTCCGTGATAAATCCGGTGGTCAGCATACCTGCCAAAGAAAAGGACAAAATAGTAATTATTGGTATTATGGCATTCCTTAAGACATGTCTAATATCTATAACGGATTCACTTAGCCCTTTAGCTCTTGCAGTCCTAACGAAATCTTGTCCAAGAACATCTAACGTACTTGCCCGCATCAATCGAGCTAACCCGGCAATTCCTGGTATACCCATTGTTATAGCAGGAACAACTATTCTCAAATCAAAAAAACCTCCCCATCCAGAACACGGTACCCAACTCAACTTCAAGCACAATGCCCATAGGACAATAGGAATACTCACCATTATCGGTATGGACATCAGAACCAAAGTAAACGTAATAGCAGCAGGATCAATCCAAGTACCTTGATGACGTGCTATCCAGAATCCTAACGGTAGTCCAATAGACAAGCTTACGATCATAGCAGCCATATTGACCTGAAAAGAAACCCACATTTTCGAAGCTAGTAAGCTTCCAACCGAGCGTCCTCTATACCTTAAGCTTTCTCCAAAATCGCCTCTGATAGCACCTGAGACATAATCAAGATACTGAACCATAATTGGTCTGTCCAATCCTAAAGAGGACCTCAATCGTTCAGCAGTATCTTTATCATATTTTGTGCCTAGCATAACCCTGACAGGGTCTCCAGGCCCATAGGTGCCAAGCACAAAAGTAACAGCTGACACCATCAGTAAAAGTGTTGGCAACCATAACAATCTTCTAGTTATATATACCCACATACGTTGTTTATCCTATTCTCTGTCAGTATAGGATAAATGAAACCATCCCATTGTTAATAAGATGATATCCACTAATTCATCAATATCAATCTTCTATATACACGTATCGCATTTTAGACATCGTCATTGGAGTAAGTTCATACCCTTTTACATACGGCTTTATTAGAACATGTCGCTCACCTGCAAACCACAAAGGAACCCATGCAGCATCATTGACAATAATTTCTTCAGCTTCTTGATACATATCGACTCGCCGGACAGAATCAGTTTCAATCCGAGCATCTTCTAATAATAAATCTGCTTCTTTATTCGAGTACAAACCATGATTATTTTCACTATCAGAATGAAACAATATATCCAAGAAGTCTTGAGGGTCAGGATAGTCAGCCTCCCATCCTAGTCCTCCAAAGGATTGAAACTTCTCTTCGTCCAAGTCTTTAAGATATGTAGCCCATTCAACTTGCTGTATTTCGACTTCAACCCCTAATGTTTCCAGCCACATGTTAATTATGACTTCAAGATCCAATCCGGGTGTGCCTCCTGTACCAGGTATGGTTATCACAATTCGTGGCCTATCTGCAGGATCTGCATATTTTGATTCCGATAACAATTTCTTTGCCAAAACAGGATCATGACGAAGCCCCTCAAGGCCTTCATTAAAACCAGGGAACCCCGGCGGCAAAATACCATAGGCTGGGACGACCAAATCTGAATATACTTCTTTAGCAATTAGCTCTTTGTCGATCGCATGATTTAGGGCGCGGCGAAATTTAGGGTCATCGAATGGTGGTTGTTCTACATTAAATCCTATGTAGTTGACTGAATAACCAGGATCAGCGACCACCAAGTCTCCATTGAGAGGATCTCCTGGATCCTTGATCCTTTCCAAATCGAAAAGTCCTACCCCCGTTATATCTATCTCGTCATTTTCGTACATGGCCATTGAAGAACCACCGGCCAAGTTCATTTGTATCTTTGCCAATTTAGCCTTATCAAGGTGGTAGAGGTCGTTTCTTTCCAATATGATTCTCTCTCCAATTTTGTAATCAGCCAACCGAAATGGGCCAGTACCGTTAGGATTATCGGTCCAATTCATTCCACCCTCAGACACATTATTTTTATCAACAACATAAGCTGTGGGATATGTTAGCTTAGCCAAAAAATACGCCTTTGGAGCATCTATCTGTATTTGTAAGGTATTATCATCGACTATCCTCACCCCGCTTATCTCAGAACTCTTACCGTCCAGTACCTCTTCTACACCGACTATATCGCCCAAATACGTTTTTGCGGTAGGAGAAGCTGTATCCGGATTAACGGCACGCTCCAAAGACCATTTAAAATCCCCAGCTGTTACTTTTGTACCGTCGTGAAAGAATGCATTTTCACGAATCTTAAAGGTATATGTAAGTCCATCAGTTGAGATATCCCAACTATCGGCAATGTCTGGTATCAACTGTAAATTAGTATCAAACCCCACAAGACCACCAAATATTTCTACGACAACACCCGCAGATGTTGTATCGGAAGTTAAATGGGGATCAAGTGTTGGAGGGTCAGACCAAAGACGGTTAAATACTCCTGATGGCGCTTCAGACGCGTTTGCTAGAGTTTTTACCTCAGATTTAGGTGCAGATGAGGGTTCTGTATCCGTTTTAAGCGTTGACTCCCCTGAACCTGATGATTGGTTCACGGCCTCGGAACTTTCAGCAACACCGACAGCTTTGCCCACCGCAGGTTGTCCACATGCAAACGACCCGATCAGTAAAATTAAGGTCATAAACCCAAAAACGAAATTCTTAGTCATACGTCCCTCAAAAACAAATTGGTTTTCAAAAAATTTACACCCTCTAATAATAGTAATTTACATAAGGCATTAACAACGGCAATTCCACCTAGGTATTACCACCTTATATTCAATTCAACATAAACAAAATCATTTTTCTTTACCCATTTGGTACGTTAAATAAGCCTTTATAAACATATCAATATCGCCGCCAAGCACTTCATCAGTAGCGGAAGTTTCAATATCGGTCCTATGATCTTTAACCATTTGATAAGGATGCAATACGTAACTCCTTATTTGGTTTCCCCATTCTGCTGAGACGTGATCGCCCTTTAAATCAGAAATTTCTCTATCCTTTTTTTCTCTTTCAAGATCAGCAAGTCGAGAGGCTAAAATTCTCATCGCTATTTCTCTATTTTGCCGCTGCGATCTTTCATTTTGACAGGTCACTACTATTCCCGTAGGTTCATGAGTTATTCGTATCGCCGTAGAATTTTTCTGTACACTTTGTCCCCCATGACCACCCGCTCTATATACATCCACTCTCAAATCATCCGGGTTGATTTCAACATCAGCACCTTCTTCCATTTTTGGTATTACCTCAGCCAATGCAAATGATGTATGTCTTGCATGATCATTGTCGAATGGGGATATCCGAACTAGTCTATGAACTCCTTTTTCTGCTTTCATGTGACCATAAGCATATTCCCCTGATATTTGAACAACTACACTTTTAATCCCAGACTCTTCACCATGGGACACGTCAAGAACTTGACATCCAAATCCTTTTCTATCACACCATCTTGTGTACATTCTGGTTAGCATGGAAGCCCAATCTTGAGAATCAACCCCACCTGCACCTGCATGCAAAGCTAAAATAGCATCACGGTGATCGTGTTCACCAGAAAGGGTGAGTGTAAATTCCTGCTCTGAGATGGATTTATCTAACTGAACTGCTTCTAGCTTTATCTCATCCAGCAACTTTGTATCGCTTTCCGGATTAGCCAATTCCAACAATTCCAAATGATTATTGATTTGCTCTTGAAACCCCTTCCAGATCGATACCTGAGTATTAAGAGAGGCCAAAATTTTCATTTTAGACTGTGCTAAATCAGAATCTTGCCAAAACAGAGGGTCGACTGATTCTTTTTCCAATTGTTGAATTCTAAGTTCCTTTGAAGGAAGGTCAAAGACGCACCAGTAGATCAGACACTTTTTCTTTAAGTTCAAACAAAGACGTTTTCAATTCCTGCATTAGAGCCGTTCTCCGACCTATTAAGTTGAATTTAATCAGAGCAGAACATAATTATATCAAGCCTTTCATTTTTGATAATCATGAACATATTTATGATGATAGATAGGAATCAACATCTATAATCCATCCTCTTCTCATCGATCTGACTTCTTCTTGTGCTCCCGGTAACCTTATAGTGTTTAGTAGAGTCCTGGGATTGGGTCCCCTGAGTATAATTTGCCATCGGTACCGACCCCTTACCCTACTGGGAAAAGCTGGTATTGGTCCCAGAACCTCAGTATCAGAAAGTCCCCAAATCTGTTTTTGTTCCACCAGCATGTTTGCTAAATGGGTAGCTTCTCTCTGACCTGATTTATCATTAACATCTTGCCGTAGTAATCGAATTATTTTGCTATAGGGCGGGTGAACATTTTTTACCCGATTAGAAGATTCGATATCAAAAAATGATTGATAATCCTGTGAAGCTGCAGATCTAATAGCATAGTGATCTGGCTGAAATGTTTGAATAATGACTTTGCCTTCTTGCTTGCCTCTCCCTGCCCTACCGGCCACCTGACATAAAGTTTGGAACACACGCTCCGGGGCTCTAAAATCTGGTAGCCCAAGACCTATATCAGCCGATATCACCCCCACTAAAGTAACATTGGGTAAGTGATGCCCTTTGGATATCAACTGAGTCCCAACTACAACATCTGTTTTCCCAGATCGAAAACGATCAAGTAACTCACCATACTGTGAGTGTTTAGTGATTGCGTCTGTATCCCACCTATCAATTAC
Source organism: Chloroflexota bacterium (assembly GCA_002728195.1). GTDB lineage: Bacteria > Chloroflexota > Dehalococcoidia > Lucifugimonadales > UBA826 > UBA11996. The sequence goes on along the minus strand of PBWI01000084.1, from coordinate 2,653 downwards.
CAACTCAGGATATAATTCACCTAATTTTTGGACTACTAATTGGGTCCCAACACCATATTTCCCAACTGATTGCCCCTGACATTCTGGGCAATTCTGGACGTTCTTCCTTTTGTGACCACAATAATGGCATATCAGAGTTCCAGAATCAGCATGATATGAAAGGGATACGTCACAGCTTCGACATTTGACTACATAGCCACAACTACTACATTGAACAAAAGGTGAAGACCCTCTTCTATTCAAGAAAAATATTACCTGATTATTGTTGCCAACAGCATTCTCTAGATCAGCAGTTAAACGTCTGCTAAAGATCCCCGTGTTTCCGGCTTTTAATTCAGCCCTCATATCTACTATATTTACTTTAGCCAGCAATCTTGAATCATTGCTCGACCCATAATTTATGGAATTGGGACGATACCTTTGAGTTAATTTCGCCAGTCTGTACCTACCAAGGGTAGCTCTACGGTAAGACTCAATATCAGGGGATGCGGAACCCAAAACTACCGTTGCAGACGTAAGTCCCGCCAATTGCATCGCGACATCTCTCGCATGATAGCGAGGCACACCGTCATTTTGTTTATATGTCCATTCGTGTTCTTCATCTATCACAATTAGGCCCAAATTATTCAATGGTGCAAATATTGAACTTCTTGAACCAACTACAACCTGATAATCATCGTTTTTAATTTTTCTCCATTGATCAAAACGTTGACCTGCACTTAACCCACTATGTAGAACTGCTACCTGCCCAGGAAACCTAGATGAAAATCTCTCAATAGTTTGAGGAGTCAAAGCGATTTCAGGTACTAGAACTAAAGCTCTTTTACCTTGTGCGATGCATAAATCTACCGCGCCCAGATAAACTTCTGTCTTACCACTTCCAGTAACCCCATGCAACAGCACAGCTCTAGTCTTGATGGAAGGATCTTCTATCAGCTCTGAAATTTGTGTTAGTGCACGGGTCTGGGATTCGGAAAGTTGAGGAGGTAAAGCAACTTCATATTGTTGTCCCTTTAGAGGATCTCTATCAATTTGAATTTGGTGCTTATCCAAATAGCCTTTTGCTATTAACGAATTGACAGGAGAAGAACCAAATTCTCGTCGGGCGGTAGCCAGCTTCAACACAGCATCTTCTTTTTTTGACAAGGCAGTCAAAATTTGAAGTTGCTTCGGTGCCTTATCCAGTTTTTTCTCAGCCAACACTAACTTTCCCGAATGTGTGAGCCTAACCAGATCTTCATATTTTGCCCTAATTTTAGCAGAGGAATCATTGGTGGCCGCAAATAATATTTCCTTTTCAATCATGCGATTAATCACCTGTCGTGATCTTTCTCCAAAATTGGCAACCACCCTGTCTAGCTTTACAGATTTTCTCGAATTTACATAGTTGAGTATTGAGCCCTGAAATTCACTCAGATCCAGTTCAAAGTCTTCAATAGGAGCCGCCAAAGACAACCAAGTAGACTTTCGTCTTCGGCCCCCTGGAGGAAGCATCAAAGAACATGCCTGAAATAATGTGCACAAATATCGATCGCTGATCCAACGAGCCAAGTCCAGACGCACAGAATCAATTAGTGGTTTGTCCTCTGTAAGTTCTGTTATTTCCCGAACTAAATCCAAGTCTGTGGTGTCGGAAATATCGAAAACTATTCCTTGTCTAGTCTGATTACCGAAAGGGACCAATACTGAATGGCCAGCTTTCAAACTAACATCGCTGGGTATCGAATAGGTAAAAGTCCCCTCTCCAGAGCCAGGTGAATCTACTGCTACTTCTGCGAATTTCAAAGCTAACAAACCTTTTCCGGATTACGAGGCTGTATAAGACGAAGTATACTACCGCACAGAAATCAGGAATGGGATTTAGACAGCTAGCTTTCTATCTTCTATCTTCTTTGATCCTAGCTGCCCGACCAGACAAACCTCTCAAGTAGTAGAGCCTTGCCCTTCTAACTTTTCCTTTTCTAGTAACTTTCACTGATTCCACGTTAGGGGAACATTTAAGAAAAGTTCGTTCAACCCCAACCTGATTTGTGATTCTACGAACCGTGAAAGTTTCCCCTCTACCATTACCTCTAACCCTTAAAACAACACCTTCGAAGGCTTGAGTTCTGACCCTTTCGCCCTCAACAACCCTAACGTTTACAACTACTGTGTCTCCAGGTCCAAAATCTTCAATATTATTATTTTCTTCTACCGGTATGAGATTATGCGCATCCATTTTCAGTATCTCTTCACATATTACAAATTAGTTAGTCAATCTATTAACAAGACTTAAAATGACAAGGGTAAAATTGTACTTCTATTTTTGTATCTAAATCAATAGTAATATCAGTCATTTAGTTTACATTTACCAAAACACATTCGTTTTATGACTGATGTAACGGCATTTGGTAGAATTAGTGATATTAATCAAAAGCAATTAGTGTGGGGAGGGAATAATGCCTTTCAGATTTGGCCCCATGGAACTCATAATCGTTTTAGTAGTGGTGCTAATCATTTTTGGGGTTGGTAGACTACCTGAAATTGGCGGGGCGATGGGAAAAGCGCTTAAAGAATTCAGATCTACCCAAAAAGATATTACTGATGAAGATGCTACTAGCAAGAAAGAGTAATACGAACTCGCTATTTAATCGTCACAGCCACCAGTAATCTT
>PBWI01000083.1 GCA_002728195.1 Chloroflexota bacterium | reverse complement strand
CCTGCCCTTTTAATCGCCATGTTTATTATGGGGTTGCTTGGCCATTCAATGTGGAACGTCATTTTTGCTTTGGGAATCTCCGGCTGGGTAGTGGAAACTCGTATAACCCGTGGTCAATTTTTAGCCTTCAAAGAAAGAGAATTTATTATTGCCGCCCAAGCAATTGGGGCAAGTAGATTTAGAGTGGCCTTCAGGCATATATTCCCCAATATCATACCAATTTTGGCTGTACTCCTAGCGTTCCAAGTTCCCGCCGTAATTTTTAATGAAGCTGGTCTTAGCTTTTTGGGCCTCGGAATTGATGAACCGGTACCAAGTTTGGGAAAAATGATCTCTACAAGTCTCGGGTATGTAAGGACATACTGGCACATGGGGTTATTTCCTAGTTTAATGATTGCTATCATCACCATGGGGTTCACATTTGTAGGTGATGGCTTGAGAGATGCGTTAGACCCCACAATGAACAGATAGCAACTTAGCCTTTTCAATTCCTATCTCTTTATTACTTCACTAGTTAAGGGCGAAGGGTTATCCTTATTTTGAGGAAGTTATTAACTGGATCAATTGCCTTCAACATAAACAAGCACAAGGTTTACTCATATGGTTCCATTTAAAAAAGAAACGATTGCCCAACAATGGGAATCGTTGAACATTGAAGACGATTTACTCTCAGATGCAGCCAAAGGTATAGGGGCAGGAAGTGCCACTGATGCTGGTAGGTTTTGGAGACTTCCCACTGAACATCCAGATCCTATTGTATTGGCCGGTGGAATCCCAGATGATACCGCCCTGCCTATAAAGGACTTGATAGAAAGTTTCTCAAAATCAATAGAGGAGGATTTCACCGATTCTCTTATGTACGGTGGTTGGTTTGGCTATGAAGGGCTTCGCCAATTAATAGCAGACCGACAAAATAAAATAGAAGGCACAAACCTTCTGGCCGATAACATCATCATGCACAATGGAAGTTCTGGCTGTCTAGAAAATATATGCAAGGCTTTTGTGGGGCCTGGAGATGTTGCCATTGTTGAATCTCCCAGTTACTCAGGTACAGTCAGAGCCATTAGGGGATTCCAGGCTGAAGTCATCGAAGTACCCATGAGCATAGAGGGAATTAATCCTGATTTGTTTAGAGAAACTGTTGAATCGCTAATGGCCCAAGGAAAAAAGGTAAAACTTTTTTATACCATTCCTGATTATCACAATCCTATGGGTAATGTGACAACCTTAGAGATCAGAAAATCAATCCTTGAAATTTGTGCTGAGCATAAGATTCTCATAGCTGAAGACGCTGCTTACACTGAACTCTATTATGACACCCCACCCCCTCCGTCATACTATGCTCTGTCNGACGGGCATGGTGTAATCAAAATGTGCAGTTTCAGCAAAATATTGGCCACAGGCNTGCGATCTGGATGGATACAAGCTAGAGACGAATTAGCTGAACCCTTAACCAAGGTACGATTCGATATGGGCAACAGCCCATTGGTGCACTATGCTTTAGCTGACCTAATAGGATCTGGAAAGCTGGACACTCATATTAACTCCATGCGGGCTTTGTACAAATCCAAATGTCAAACAATGATTGACTCCTTAAAAAAATACTGTGGTCCATATATCGAACTCGATGAACCGGAAGGCGGCTATTTTCTCTGGGTCAAATGTACTCAGATTAATGCTTTCGACTTAATCCAGGCAGCTGCGGAAGAGGGTGTTGTTTTTCCTTTAGGTTCAATTTTTTATGTTGATAGCTCATTAGATACTTCTCATTTTCGGTTGGCTTTCACTCGTGCTCCGTTTGAGCACCTTGAGGAAGCAGGCAAGAGAATTGGAAAGGCTTTCGAAAAGGTTTTAGATCTTCAAAATTAGTGGTTATTTATATGTTTCCATTGGAGACACGGGAGTTCAAACATGATAATTGGGGTTCCAAGAGAAATAAAACCTGATGAGAACCGAGTTTCTTTACCTCCAGATAAGGTGGAGGTTCTAGTAACAGATGGGCACAAAGTTTTAGTTGAATCAGGAGCAGGGGAAGGTTCTCGTTTTTCTGATGATAATTATCTGTATGGTGCGGGAGCCACTATAGTTTCATCTCCAGCAGAAATATACGGCTCAGCGGAACTTATAGTGAAGGTTAAAGAACCCCAACCAAGTGAATTCGAATTAATTCAGCACGGTCAAACGATCTTTACATATCTTCATTTGGCTGCAGAGCCTGATTTACTGGAATGCATGTTGGAAAAAAATGTTACGGGAATAGCATATGAAACTGTCGAGGACAGACAAGGGCGATTATGTTTGCTCCATCCAATGAGCGAAATAGCCGGTCGGTTGGTTTCACAAGTTTCCGCTCGGCTACTCACCAACATAGAGCAGGGAGTAGGGAAACTGCTGAGCGGCGTTCCTGGTTCGGGAAACTGTAGTGCTTTCATAATCGGTGGAGGCACGGTAGGCCTAAATGCAGCGATGGCTCTAATGGGGGCAGGAGCAGATGTCACAGTCGCTGATATTAATCTAGACAGAATCAGAGAAATTGACACCCTTACCAAGGGGCAAGTCAAAACCATTTATCCGACGCCAGCGGCATTGGCAGAAAAAATTAGTCATTCAGAAGTGGTTGTAGGTGCTGTCTTGGTTCCCGGTGCAAAGGCCCCAAGAATTGTAAATAGGGATATGGTCAAGGAAATGATGCCAGGAGGAGTAATCATAGACGTGGCGATTGATCAAGGAGGCTGCGTTGATGATATCAAGCCCACATCCCACCAAAATCCAACCTATATCCAAGACGACGTCATACATTATGCTGTCACCAACATGCCAGGAATAGTTGGCCACACAGCAAGTATTTCACTTTCAAACGCCACCCTTCCCTATGTTCGATCAATTGCATCAATTGGAGTAGAAAAAGCTGTAACATCAGACCCTGGTCTCGCCAAAGGAGTAAATACCTTAAACGGACATATAACACACCCTGCTTTAGCAGAAAGTTTAAGTATGACCTTCCAAGATCTGGAAGAAATGCTTTCGTGATTTCACGTAAATTTTAACTACTGATGAATGGAAATAGAGACATAGTCTCGGCGACTGTTTGCAATATTAAACAGGAAACTCCGTCTACAAAATCTTTCGATTTGGTTCCAACGAGAAACCAAATTCATTTTCGACCCGGACAATGGGTGGACTTCTTTGTTTCAATAAATGGTCATCAAGAAGTGGCAGGATATTCTATTACCTCNAGTCCCTATCATAACTCGTCAATATCACTGGCAGTAAAAGATATTGGCGACGATTTGGTGACTCGATACATTCATGATTCTATGCTTGAAGGCGATATTGTTTCTCTCAATATTGGGGGAGAATGTACATACAATCTAGATAACGGGAGCACATTATTGCTTGCAGGGGGAATAGGTATAACTCCCTTAATAAGCATTTTCAAATACATAGGAGAAGCTACTTCTCACAAAGCCTTGCTTTTCCACAGTGTGTCTTCTTCTAAGGAATTTCTTCATCAGGAGGAAATCAAGGCTTTATGCTCACAGCAACCTAATCGTCTTTTCTACAAACAAACCATTTCGAGAAAAATTAAACAATTAAACAATGTTGGCTTGGGAAGAATTACAAAAGATACNTTGCGGGCGTTACCTTTNTCTTGTTTTGATACCGTCTTTTTGTGCGGTCCAAATCAATTCATTTCTGACCTTTCAAAATGTTTAATGGAAATTGGGTTCAATGAAAATCAGATCCATTATGAAAAGTGGTGGTGATTTTTCCGAGAGGCCCTGTGAAGAAATCTTAGTGATCTTAAAAAACTCTGACTCTTTTATTTTTGAAGTATTTCCAGTCGAATTCATAGCCCCATCCAACTCCTCCCTCTAGCTTTATCTCNCCATTAAAAGGTATTGGAGCATTTAGGAGACCTATTTCTTCGCCAATGGCATCTCTNCTTCCATCAGGAAAATACTCATAATAAGANGTGTTGTTAATTCCTGCGACTAATTGGGCATGAACATGGCCAAACAATCCACCGGGACCATTTAGCTCTATATTTANTCCAACTTCCTTAAGTTCTTTTGCGATTCTTANAACCCCAGTGGNCCCGTGGCGAGCATTTCCTCGTACTATGTCAACAGCTCCTTCCCTGACCCACTCTCTCATTATGACAAAATCATTCATTAAAGTTTCAAGGCCTAAAACGGGAATCTTAGAGACGGAACACAGTTTTTTCAAAGAACCTAATTCTCTATCATTCAATGGTTCTTCNAACCACTCAAATTTTTGTTCATGTAATTGATTGGCCACCTCGACGGCCTCTTCAAAAGAATATGAACACCCTGCTGCATCATGTAACAGAATAATGCTATCGCCTACAGCATCTCTAACAGATGCAAAACCCGCTATGTTTTCTCGAGCAGTCCACGCAAAATGGTCTTTGAGAACTTTAAATCCTTTTTCGATTCCNATTCTNGCGTCTTCAATCTGTGANTGTAAATCAGGTCCACGGTAATTGTAATAGGCNTTTATTGACTTATCTCCATCGGAAATAAGTGATGAAACTGATTTGTTTTCTATTTTTCCTTCTATATCCCATAAGCAGTTATCGAAGGCTCCGAACCAACCAGGAGGCATGAAAATCATCCGGGTGGCCTTACTTAACATATCAAATAAATATTCTCTTTTAGTGGGATCTTCCCCTATCACTAAATATTTCAAATATGAAAGAGCTTCCTCACTTATAGTGGTGTACCTGGCATCTCCCACCGTGCAAATCCCCTCAAGTCCAGCATCCGTCATCACATGCAAAACGTGAATTTTTCCCACAGGAGATTCAAAAGCATATTTTTCCCATGAACTTCCCACTTTTCGAAGCTTGAAATGCTGGGTGTTGCTCTCAAGCTCAAACTCGCTTATTTTTATGTCTGAGATTTTCATTTTTCTGAATTTATATTGATCAACCCGTTATTCAAATTCTTGTGTTTATCATTCAGTTTTGGGATAGCACGATTTTTCGATTTCTGCTTCTTCTGTAGCTTTTTTTTCTTCAGGTTTTGGTTTTGTAGTTCTTTTCTGAGCCATCATTCCAATAAATTCGAAGGCATCTGTGGAAAGTGACGGCTGATTTTTGTTTTTTTCAGGCATAAGTTTAGATGGGTACCTTTGGCAATTTGGTGCTGGAGCCGACGGTCAGGTTCGAACTGACGACCTGCTGTTTACAAAACAGCTGCTCTACCACTGAGCTACGTCGGCGTAAGAGGTTACTCATAAGAGTCTAACTCAATAATTATTATTTTGCTAAGTGAATTCGATATCATTTTATTAGACTGATATTATTGGCTTCCTATTTTCTCCGATACATTGTTTTATATAAAATATTTTGCATATCTAGATAAATAACTGGGAATTGTAGTCGACCTGATATGAGTGCCGAAATAATAGTATATGGAGCCCAGATAATAACTGGCTTAGCTACTTTAGTAGTTGCCTTCGTTTTAGTCTTTCAATTGAAACAACAACGCTCTGTCGCACAAAGAGAGCTGGTGTTAGCTATTAATCAACAAAGGCAAGATTTAGCTATCGCCGTTGCCAACAACCCTGACTTATCAGACATTAATTTTAGAGGTGGCCATGACTTTGGGGACCTAAACAATCAATCGGAACGCATTCGATTCAACAGGATGTTTGCCGCCGAAATGAGTTTGAGCAACATAGCACAGGAATACGCTGATTTGCTGCATGTAGATCCAGATATGGCATTAAAAACAAGTTTTGCCCTCTTTCCAGGTAGAAGAAAATTTTATAAAGAAAGTTTGATAAGGTTCACTTTGCCAACCCCATTTGTTGAAAAGGTTGACCAATATATAAAAGAGATTGAAGATAATGTAGGGGAAAACGGTCAAGATATTTCAGTCTTGGACCCNGATNTGAGACGTAGCTAGATNAGGAGCCATGCAATGCCGGAACTTTTGAGATATTTAAATGAGAGAAATATTGAGATAGGGTCTAGNATTCCCGATTTCCTGCTTGTAGATCAAGCAGACAGGACATTAAGACTTCGGGATTTATCAGGCTCTCCCGCTGTTCTCTTTTTCTACCCTAAAGATGGCTCAGAAGGCTGTACTGTTGAAGCCTGTGAATTTCGAGACGTGTACGACGATTTTAAACAGCTTGACTGTCCGGTATATGGAATCAGCCCAGATACTCTTGAGTCCCACAATTCTTTCGCAAAGGAACACGATTTACCATTTAATTTGTGTGTAGACCCAGATAAACAAATGATCAATGAATATGGTGTGATGGGCGAATATCTATTGACAGAAGCAGAGGCGGATTACTTAAGAACAACATATGGTGCACCAATAAATGAGGAAAACAAACTAGTAACCATAGTCCGGTCTACATTTCTTATAGACAAAGACGGGATATTGGTACACAAATGGATGAATGTGAATTTCCGAGGTCACGCCAGCAGCGTAAGAGACCAACTTCACAAATCTTTCAAGTTNGACATAGCNTTTTAGAAAAATNCCCTTTCGTTANGNTTACTAGTCCCATTCCCACTCTATATCTCCGATGCGAACTGTGTCGCCCTCTGAAATACCTGCATCTTCTAAAGCCTTTACGACCCCTGTTTTCTGCATATGTTTATAGAATTGCATTCTGGCAAGCCAGTCTTCGTANTCTATTCTCTGTGCNATTCTTTCAACTCCAGGTGCCTGGACTACATAGACTCCGTCTTCTTGGTAGATAGAAACCCCCCTGCGNCTTGGTTCAGGTCGTATTACAGGAATATCTGTTTCCTGTAAATCAACAGAAAGATTTGGGGGAATTACNCCCGGTTGATCAGATAGGACCTGTACAACCTCGTCCATCATTGACCCGACACCTTCTCCAGACACGGCTGAAATTATATGAAACTTCCAGGCATCTTTACCCATCGAGTCTCTTATGTCTTCCGCCAATACGCTCACTTCATATAAATCGACCTTGTTAATAGCCANAATTTGTGGTTTGCCAATCAGGGCTTCGTTAAACAGTGCAAGTTCCTTATTGATTTTATGGAAATCCTCGCTAGGGTTCTCAGAAGTTCCATCAACAAGGTGTATCAGAACTCGGGTTCTTTCTATGTGGCGCAGAAATTCATGNCCCAGACCAATCCCTTCATGNGCACCTTCAATCAGCCCAGGGATATCAACCATTACAAAATCTTTATCTCNATGTTCCACTATTCCAAGAACGGGATCAATNGTCGTAAATGGATAGTTAGCTATTTTTGGTCTGGCAGCTGTCAAAAACGTTATAAGACTAGATTTCCCTGCATTTGGAACTCCAATTATCCCAACGTCGGCGATTAATTTTAGTTCCAGCCTCAATGATGTTTTCAGACCTTCTTCTCCAGCCTGCGCTATTACGGGATATTGGCTTGTNGAAGAAGAATATTTCACATTTCCATAACCCCCTCTACCTCCTGGTGCAGCCATATATTCTTCTCCAGAATTTAATATGTCAGCAACCACGCTTCCAGTTTCATTTATTATTTGTGTTCCCACAGGAACTTTAATAACAATNTCTTTTCCATCTTTACCATGTTTTTTTGCTTTAGCGCCGTTTTCCCCGTTGCCAGCTGAAAAGTTCTTTTCATATCTAAAATTAATAAGAGTGTTTTCATTGTGATCACCAACGATTATTACATTTCCCCCTCTTCCGCCATCCCCCCCATCAGGTCCTCCCCGTGGAACAAATTTCTCGTGNCGACCACTAATTGCACCATCCCCTCCATTACCACTCATTATTTNAATTAATACACTGTCTATCATTTAATTATTTCCAGAAGNTTTGAATAATAATCCTAACAATAAGTNTGTTTATATGGTTGAAAACCAGCTATGTTAGGCGGTGTATACAATTGAATTTTATCATGCTAGTTTGTGTAAACAATGTTGATATTATTGAACCTTTGTGGAAATGTAATAGAGTTGCAGCATAATGTGGATAANGGAGGCCTTTGCTCACCAGGCGGTCCTCTTGTTATTAACGAAATGGACATATACTTTGCAACANATATNCACATTTAATGTGGAAGATANTTTTGACTCATNTTANTGGTTGAAGAGGAGACAAATGGAAGAAATGGCACCGTATATAAAAAACAAAACAGAAGTAAGTGAAATGTTCAGTGAGGCTAACCTCTTTCAGTCATATTTGGATGTGGAGGCAGCATTAGCTAAAGCCCAGGCGAGTCAAGAAATTATTCCAGCGACCGCGGCGGAGATAATTTCTGAAAAGGCTAAACTTGAGCTTTTGGATCTCCAAAATGTTTATGATGGATTAGATAAAACAGGGCATCCTCTGGTGCCCCTAATATGGGAGTTGGATAGAGTTTGCGGAGAAGAGGCGGGGGGATATATACACTGGGGTGCGACCACGCAAAATATTACTCAAACAGGAAAACTTCTATTAATTAAAAAATGCCACAATAGTTTCCTGGAAGATCTTGGAAATTTACTTCACATACTTGGAAATCTAGCAGAGAAAACTAAAGATTATGCTATGCCAGGTAGAACCCATGGCCAGCATGCTGTTCCTGCGACTTTCGGATATAAAGTCGCAGTATGGATAGATGAGCTGATACGACATGCTGACCGCTTAAAAGGAAGTGAAGAGCGCGTTTTTGTAGCTATGTTGGGGGGAGGGGCAGGAACTATGGCTTCTGTGGGTCTTGAAGGCCTTGAAACCCAAAGACTGATAGGTGAAGAACTTGGATTAGGTTCAATGACAATGCCTTCTAGGGTGATAGGGGATCACCTCACCGAATATATTACGATCCTTGCTATGCTCGCTGCCACGGCCAGTAAAATGTCGAGAGAGATATATACCATGATGAAGCAGGAATTCGGCGAAGTGGAAGAACCTGTTCCTTTGGGCGCGGTTGGGTCGTCAACGATGCCTCAAAAACGGAATCCTCGTTTATGCCAAGATGTTGTGGCCTGGGCTGCAGAAATAAGGACATATGTGCCAATGTCTTTGGAGGCAATGCAAACAGAGCATGAAGCTGATAAAACTACTAGCATGATGATAAATTCGGCCATTGACAGGACATGTGTTTTGATGGGCCAAATAACAAATGGATTGATTGAAATATTTTCTGAACTTAAAGTATTTCCGGAAAGAATGAGGCAAAACCTTGATCTTAGCGGAGGGTTGATACTTTCAGAGCGAATAATGTTGGAATTGGGTCGGAAAATGGGCCGCCAAAAGGCCCACGATGTAGTCTATGAGGCAGCTCAAAGGTCTGTTAATGAAAACAGGCCATTCACTGAAACGCTACAAGAGGAACCCGAAGTGGCTGGCCAATTAACAAAAAAGGAAATATTAGGACTATTGGACCCAGAACAATACACTGGCCTATGTTCACATTTTGCAAAAGAGTTTTCGATTAAAGCGGAGCAAAAGAGTAAGGAGCTAATCGGCAATTAGAAGGCTAGATATTTATTGGTAATTGTTTTGGGATCACACCGGCCTTTCTTAGCTGATCAATTTTTTCTGTGGTTATCCCTAACTCTTTTAATACGTTGAGGGTCTCAGCTCCAAAAACAGGTGGAAAAACATCTTGTAGAGGGGTTTTCGACATATTAACGGGATTGCCCGACCAGGTAGTTTTACCCCATGAGGAATTAATTTCCTGAGAATTTGAATAATCCTTGCCTCTGATGAGTCCTCGCGCATGATTAAAGTCATCTTCATGGATCTCGGCAGCGGTCGTATTTTTAACCAATGGGATTTGGGCTGATTTCATGGTTTCTACCCAATAGTCAGAAGGCTTGGTAACGAAAATTTCCTCCAAGATCTCTCGAAGGTGAAGATCGTTCTCAGACCGTGAAGCTTTGGATGAAAAAACTTCCTTGGATTTAAGGTGCGAAAATTCATCAAGGAGACAAAGTTTTTGCCATTGATCCTCTGAAAAAGCACTTAAAAATACCCAATTATCAGCTGATTCATATAAACCGGCCAAAGCATTTAGGCCACGGGCTCCGGGGCCACCAACATCATCTCGCACATAATTTTTATGATTAACATGGTATGGGGCGGAAATTGTGGCTGAGGTGTGAGATAAAGCAGCTTCAACATGCTGACCTTTCCCGGTTTTTTCTCTTTCCAAAAGAGCCATCATTACGCCGTAGGCTGCGGCTATTCCTGTTCCGTAATCATTTAAAGTAAAAGTAGCCGGGCGAGGTTGGCCCTCACCTCCACTGTTTCTTAGTTGGACACCGGTTGCAGCTTGAGCGTTCTGCTCAAAACCTGGCCTAAGCTCCCACGGTCCAGACCTGCCGAAACAATTGATTGAGGCGTACACAATGCCTGGATTTTTGGCTCTGACATGTTCATATCCTATCCCGAGCCGATCTGTCACTCCTTTTCTGAAGCCCTCTAAAATAACGTCAGCGGAATCAACTAACTTGAGAAATGTGTCTAATCCCTCAGGGGTTGAGATGTTTAAAGCGATGCTTCGTTTTCCTCTGCCGACGTCCAGCCATGGTGTCAGCTGAGGGGGTCTATGCTCTGGATCGATTTTTATTACTTCCGCTCCATACTGTGCAAGTGTTCTTCCACATGTTGGCCCGGCGAGAACAATACATAAATCAAGAACTCGAATGCCAGCTAGAGGTAAATTAGTCATGAGATATTCTCAATCTGGTTACTGAGCCGGACAATTTTTCCCGGTTGCTTCATTTCACCTATAACCGGATCTTCTACAGTAATGGTAGTTCCCGCGGCTACGGAGTGCTCCGAATCTAGCCATTCATCGATGCTGCGACACATGGTGCCAGGGATTCCTAGGTCAGCCATAGTATTTTCCCATTGTATCGCTGTTTTTCCTAACCAAATCTCAGCAAATTGGTTGATCCATTGGTTGCGAGATAGTTCATCAGCCAATAGTGCTTTGGAATTCGTGAGGGGTTCTAGCCAATCGATATGATCGATGTTTTCAAGAAACGGTCGCAGGAATCTTGGCATGGAGATATTAACATTGATCCAGCGATTGTCTTTACAACGGTAGAATCTTTTTATAACAGGATGGCCTTCTTGGTTTCCATGGGATCTCTTTGAATGTCTGACTAGGGCNGAACCCATTCCTTGATACATCGCGTCATGAACGGGAACGGTTATCTGTTGGCCACTGCCATGTTTGACCCTGTGGAAGAGAGCTGCGACCACTGCCGTAGAAGCGGTTATAGCGGAGAAAGTACTAGCATAAGGTAATGCGTGGAATGATGGACCTTCTCCTTCAACAGGTTGTTCCCCGGATGGGTTAAAAGAATATATTCCTGAGGCGGCCGCAACAATTCCTTCATCTGGAGGAAGGTCTTCATAAATATGGCCCCTGGGAAAGCCAGGCAGAGAGACACAAATAAGGCCCGGGTTTTCTTTTGACAAGGAAGTATAGGAGAGGTCATATTCTTCAAAATGGTCAGGGTGGTGATCATAAATAATTACATCAGCTTCGTGGATTTCTCCAAATAGCTTTGCGAATCCAGATTTGNCACTCAGGTCTATGTTGATGGAATCCTTTCCTCGATGCCAAACAGAACGCTCTTCGGCATTAATGAAAACCGGGCCATTGGGTTGAGATTCAACCCTGATAACCTTTGCCCCCTGGTCACACAACAGCATTCCCAAAATAGACCCTACAGGGTATGAACTAAATTCAATAATTTTATATCCGGTTAAAGGTCCTATTTTAGTAACTCCGCTTAATTCTTATTTGTACTGATCTATACCAATGGTAGCTGCTGTCGGACCAGAGGGGAAAACCAAGGTTTTCGCCCTGTCAGCTCCAACAACCACAATGTCGATATCTGATGAAGAATGCAGTAGGGGGACTTCAATCGCCAGGCGTTCCTCTTCGGTTTTGTCTTTTAACCAGTGCCATCTTTCGTCAACCCTCGCGTCGTTAATCGGCATATATTGGATCATTTTACCTAGGCTAGTATTTGCATGGCTATGGATAAAATCCTTTGCATCTTGTTTAGAATAGCCTTCACCGCCGACGGGGCCGGCGACATCAGGAGGCATAAATATTAGTCTTTGATGGCCTTCTGCGTGACTTGCTCCTAAAGTTGTGTTACCAAACGTTATTCCATAGGCTAAGGTTTTTAAGAGGCCGTCTGCAGAGGTGTTACCTTGGTCTTGGACATCTAGTTCGCCATCGGTAACAAATATTGAAATGGTACTTTCTGTTTTTGAAAACCCTCTATCCTCTGAGAATGAGGGCCATGGACTCATTTCTTCGTTTTCGGCAACACAATGAATAAACTTCCTAGTTGTCCCTATAGTATCCATGTCCATTTTGTTTGGATACCACATTCCAATGTTTTTTAGGCATAGATAGAAGGCTCTCCCAATAGTTATGTTAATTTCATTGTCGCGACCGGGACCTAGGGCAGACCCCGGATTTAGTCCAACTTCCTTTGCAATTGGCCCGTTCACCATCAGAATTGGTGCATGGGGACTGGTCGACATTAAGAGCGACTTTCCGCCATGTGAACCCATCTCAGAAAGACATTTAACGGCGGCGATAATTATTGGCATATGTTCTGCCTTCGCACCAGCCATCGCAGCATTTACAGCAATTTTTTCGACGGTTGCCAATCCGAATCCAGGTGGCATGTCACAAACCACGTGATCTGCAGAAAGAGAGGTTCCTGAGATCAGTTCTCGAACCTTCTCCTCCGTCGGGGGAAAGATTGGTAATGCATCTGACCAATCTTTTAAGGTGAAATCTTTGTTCATTTTAAGTACTGCATCATACCGATCTTCACCTTCAAACCGAATGATTGATTCTTGCTGTTCTACTACTGATACATCTTTTCCTTCCGAAGTTAATGTCTGGATTAGGTCGTCGATAACTTCTTCAGTTTGACTGACACAAAGATCATCGGCTAGATTTCGATAGATTCTGGGAACCACTACAAATTGTAGATCTGGCATACCAAAGGCTTTACTACTAGCTTTGGCATCATCGGTAAATCTACCGGATACAATTGGAACAGCAGGCTTTCCCATTTTTTCTATTTCTATCATGTCGTGGCACATCCACGACGCGCAGGTCCCTCAATCGGCAGTGGCTCCAATTACTACGTCACATTCCTCTGCTGCCTGTTTCACGATATGTGGAGGGGAAGGGTAGTTGCCTCCGGTATAGAAATTTACTGAAACATTTGAAAATCTTTCCTGTATCATCTCACCAGCACGATTTAGTGCCAAATCGCCACCGTGGGTGCCACTCCAGACCAGTCCAACCGTCGCCCCTTCTAAAGTCGATGGTCTTTGGTTGGGTTTGATGATATTCATCATGCCACGCTGTTGAGCAACAGGGTTAAGAACAGATAATAAATCCACGGTCATACTCCTTACTTCAAAGCCTCTTTTATTTACTATAAATAGCGGGTTGCTATATGCAAAATGTTGAATTTTCCGATTATACAGGAGAGATAATTCTTTGAATAACAATTGAATTAAAGTAGTTTTGATAAATGTAAA
>PBWI01000082.1 GCA_002728195.1 Chloroflexota bacterium | reverse complement strand
ACCATGATGACGTTGTTGCCTTTTATCCTATGGTAGCGAGCAAATATATCGGCTGGTAGATATGCCCCTGCAACGTGTCCAAGGTGGATAGAACCATTGGCATATGGCCAGGCGACACAGACAAGAATGTTTTCAGGCATTGGTTAAGTGTATTCTCCTAAAGGGATGCCTTCGAATATTAGCACAAGGGCCATATATAAATTGCAAAGGCCCCCAATTATGAACTCATTTTAGTTTTCTAAAGCCAAAGCTCGATCTCTCAATTGTCCGCATCCAGCGTCAATATCGATTCCTTTTTCCATTCTCACAGTAGAAGGAACATTGAATTTCTTTAAATCTGACTGAAATTTTTGAGCTTCTTTATATCCAGTTCTTCTGTAAGGTCCTTTCCCTGTGGGGTTCACAGGAATGAGGTTTACGTGACAAAGTAAATTTTTTAGTAATTCTCCGAGTTTATTGGCGTGTATGGATGTATCGTTTTGACCTTTCAATAAGACATATTCAATGAATATACGTCGGTTTGTTTCATTTACAAAATATTGGCACGCCTCAATTAAGCGCTCAATCGGGTATCTTTTATTTACTGGCATAGTCTCCGATCTGGTTTCGTTATCCGGAGCGTGTAGGGATACTGCGAGGTTAATTTGTATATTTTCATTAGCCAGTTTCTCTATTCCAGGGACAAGCCCAACAGTTGATACAGTTATATGCCTAGCTCCAACGGCAATTCCAATCGGATCATTTAGAATACGAATTGATTCGATCAAATTCTCGTAATTTGCCAAAGGTTCACCCATTCCCATAAAAACGACGTTCGTAACCCCTTGGAGTTCTCCTTTGGATCTTTTACCGGAATTTATCTCTTCCTGATCTTCCAAACGAGCGAGTCTCTCCATCGTCAACACTTGTTCGATGATTTCACCAGTGGTTAAATTTCTCCTAAATCCCTGTTGCCCTGTAGCACAAAAGGTACATCCTAGAGCACATCCAGCCTGAGTGGATACGCACACAGTTTTCCGTCCCTTTCGATGACCGTCTGCTTCATACCTCATCAAAACGGTTTCTATTAATTCGTCATCAGGAAGTTTAAATAAAATTTTATCGGTACTCCCATCAGCGGACCGTTTGGAGAGAAGGGTAGTAGCATTGCCAATTGAATAATTCTTAGCCAACAATCCCCTCAAATCTTTACTTAAGTTAGTCATCTCGTCAAAAGAAGTTCTGCCTTCTCTATAGATCGCCCGCCATACCTGTTCGGCCCTATATTTGGGTTGTCCAAGTTCTTCTAAATAGGTTAAAAGTTGTGTCTTTGATAGTTCTAATATAGATTTCAAATTAGGGTGAACTGTGAGTATTTGATTTTCAATCGCCATACAACATTTACATCTGATGATTCTTTTCTTATTTATTTAAGTGTATCAAGTACTAATTTGTAGGCCTCAGTGTTTTTTAGGCCTGATAATGAAACTATTTCTCGAGAAATTTCTCTGATTCCAAGTCCTTCCTTAGAAAGCTGTTGTACCAGAGCATATATGTCAGTTCTATCAAGATGTTTCATCTCGATACTAGGTTTGGATAAAACTAAGGTAAATTCTCCCTTTGGGTCACTGAAATATGTTAAGGCATCAGCTGAACTGCCATGGAATGTTTCTTCGTGAACCTTAGTCATTTCCCTTCCTATAAAAACAGTGCGTTCAGGATATAGGGTTGCTAATTGGTCCAATAGATTTCTTAATCGTTTTGGGGACTCGAACATAACTATCGCGGCGTTCAAACCAGCATATTCTTTGAGAAACTTCGCTAGCTCTGATCGTTTCCGTGGAGGAAATCCAGCAAATAAGAAGGATTCAGTAGGGAAAGGACACATAGAAAGTATATTTGTTACCGCAGAAGGCCCTGGAATTCCTACAACAGAAAACCCTGACCCTTCAGCAGCCCTTGCTAATTCGTATCCTGGATCGCTTATACCAGGGGTTCCGGCATCTGTAGTTAACGCAATATCTCCATTTTGCAGGTGTTTTAATATCTCTGGGATTTTTTTGGAATAATTATCTTTATTAAAACTAACCTTCTTAGTCTTAATGTCATAACGACTCAATAATTTTTGAGTGACTCTAGTGTCCTCAGACGCGATTAAGGACACTTGCGAAAGTATTTCAATTGCTCGAAAAGTGATGTCTTTGAGGTTGCCTATAGGCGTTCCCATTATGTAAAGAGTACCCATTAGCTGTTCCTATTTTTCAATTAATTAAAATGAAGGAGTTTCCTTATTTTTCAAGTAAATCCGCCAATTTTCTAGGATGGCTGAGCATCGGATAATGGCCGGCTTCTAATTCATACCATTTCGCGTTCAATTTTTGTGCAGTGCGTTGCTNATGCTCTTTTGANGGATTTGAACTTAATGTGCATCTGATCACAGTAGCTGTCCATGCCTGATTCCAGAAATTGTCTAGTTCNCCCGGAGCATCAGTTGCTCCTATAGGGTGCATAGTNACGCGNTCCAAAGCCCATNTTTTTAGTTCAGGNTCCAAGTCTTGGAAAAGTCGTTCTTCCAGNTCTGCCGCAGANGGNCCCCGAGTCAGTTCTGTAATTTCTTGNGGGTAGGATGGATCTCTGACTACGATGTCTTGAACTCTCTCTCCTGGTTGAGGGGCAAGAGCATCCACAAAAATCACCTCTCGTACCCGGCTTCGNGATAGTTCTGCAACCTTACAGGTTACTAACCCTCCCGTACTGGTGGCGACCAATATTAGATCGGTTAAATCTTGATACTTTATAAACCCGGATATTTCTTCGGCCTGGCTTTTGATCGTGATACCTGGCCGTATGGAAATCGAGCGTTCACCACACCCGTCGAGAGTTGGTGCATATACCGTATGTCCTTTCTTAACTAATTCTTCGGCAGTTGGCTTCCAAATCCATCCACCTTGGTACGAACCATGTATCAATACGTAAGTAGACATACAAACCTTCCTATAAAATTCTCAATGAAAGTATACTACCGATATCACAGCATATAACTCAGATTGCAACCTTCTTGGTAATAGGAATTACCAAATGCACAAATTGATAAAAATATTTCTGTTAATTCTTATTGTGTTAACAATATTGATAGCTATACCGCAAGTGAAATATGCGATTAAGGCTGCTTTATTCATTCCTCAGATTTTACCTGCCATTCCNGTGAAACCTTTGGAATATTTTTCGGGTACTCCTATTAGGAAAGAAATAACCTTCAAGTCTTCTCAGGGNATTTCTGAAGCGGACATTTATCTTCCGTCAGGGGACGGNATTCACCCTGGAGTNGTCTTTTTCATGGGTATTGTTCCGCCTGATCGAGAAGAAGAACGAATCCTGGCTTTGGCAGAAGGGTTGGCAAGAACGGGAATGGTTGTATTGATACCTTGGCTAGACACCCAAACTGAAAATAGAATGATCGTGACGGACATAGAAGTATTGGTGGATGCCTTTCAACATCTCCAAAATCATGAAAGGGTCGATAGTAAGCGAGTCGGAATGGGGGGAATCTGCACAGGGGCCTCGATGTCGGTAGTTGCAGCCCAATCTAAAAGAATCAATGAAGAAGTTGCTTTCATAAATTCATTTGCGGGTTATTTTGACGCTTTCGATCTTGTTAAATCGACCGCAGTAGGTACTAGATATGATGGTTCTGAAACCTCTGTATGGTTACCGGATCACCTGACTAAAAATTTAGTCAATGCTCATTTGATTGAAGGGGCAGGCCCTATTGATGAACAGATATTAAATAGCATAATTGCTACTGGGAGTTGGAATCAACATGAGTATGATTCCCTGAGTTTGGGAGGTAAAGCCGTCTTAACTCTATTAACTAATCCGACTTCTCAAGAAGCAGATGAGGCTATAAACAATCTCAACAATGAGACCTCTCGTTTTTTATCCAACGTCTCTCCTAGTACGAATATGGAAATGTTGAAGGCAGATGTTTTGTTAATGCACGATTTCCACGATAAATTGGTTCCTGCTGAGGAATCTAGAAGATTTGCTGAAGCGTTAATTGAAAATGAAATAAATGTCTATCACACAGAATTTTCTTTATTCCAAAATGCTGTTCAGGTCCATAAAGATGAGACGGACAAAACTGGCCGGTTGAATTTTGTGAAACAGGCACTCAAACTCTATAAGCACATGTATAAGATTATGTCGCTTTCAGGGTAGTTTTTAAATACCCGACCGCCGTCCTTTATACAAAGACAATAACATCCCTAGGCCTACCATTACGGTCAAAGATATAAAAGTGGTGTTCATGCCTGATATAAAAGACGGTATTAAGCCAATTGGTGCATTTTCAGTTACAGCCGAAAGGTCAGGGGGATGTCCAAGAGATCCCATGACAGAAGTTACTATCAAGGTGGCTACGGGGACCGACATTAGATTGCCCGAATTCCTTATAAGGTTTATGAAAGCAATGACCGCTCCATAAGATTTATCATCAGACACACTCAATGTAGCACTATTGTTTGGGCCGTAAAAAGACCCCATTCCGGTACTTATAGGTAGCACTCCCAAAATGGGAAGCCATCTGGGAGAATTCTCGTCTAAAAAGGACAGTATCATTAAACCTGATGTGGCCAGCAATAGGCCACCAATTGTGAACGGTCTCCATCCAAACCGATCTGAAAATCTTCCTGATATCGGGCTAGCGATAGCCATCCCAGCAGCAGCCGGCATAAAAACTAAACCGATTTGTTGGGGAGTGTAGAACATGACGTACTTTAAATAAAAAGGTAACAAAAACCATGCTGAAGACATCCCCAAGAAGCAAAGGAAATTGGCCGCTATTGAAGCGCTAAATAAAGGCTTTTTAAAGAGATTGAGATTGAGAACAGGATCTTGAATGCTAGTGGATCTTTTTATGAAGCCGAAGAGCAGTAGAAGTGATAATCCTAATACCGGGAGAGTATAAGGGGAATTCCAACCAAATGAGGGAACCATTGTGAATCCGGCCAATAAAGAGATAAGGAAATTAGTGAAGAAAAATGACCCCACCCAATCAAAAGCGCCAGCGTTGTCACGGTGAGAGTCAGACTTAAGGACCACAAAAGCTAAAATGGCCGATCCTAAAGTTATAAGTGAGGTAGCAATAAATACGGCTTGCCACCCAAAAATTCCGGTAATAAACCCTCCTATGGCAGGACCAGCGATGTTACCCATACC
>PBWI01000081.1 GCA_002728195.1 Chloroflexota bacterium | reverse complement strand
GCCTATTTCCTCCAAGGATTTGGCTATAGCCCATAAGCCAGGAGAATGGATTCCATCATCGTTTGTTAGCAATATCCGCATTAATACCCAACCTTTCAATAAAACATTAATTTTCTAATACAGCGACAATTATAAAGGCGATCTTTGAGTAAAAATGATCCCTACTAAAAACCCACATTAAAGAATGCATATGATTGATTCAAAAAACCATCAATAATATCCATGTTTGTAGAAAATGGTGGCGATTTACAAATCCCTTACCGCTGGGACGCCTCCCATTGTTTCAGCAAACTGAATGGCATTTTTTATGGAGTCAGAAACAGCTTGTATCGCACCCGCAATAATCCGGTTCATATCGGTAAAACCATCAATGTTTCCTTGCTCGCCTGTTGATATAGCAAACATAGTATCCCCGTCACCAATCAGGTGCGATGGTCTAATCGCCAACGCCAGCCCATCATGTGAGTTCACAGCTAATCTTTTAGCCTGAGCCTTATTCAGCCTAGCATTTGTAGCCACAACACCAATGGTGGTATTAGCGTTAATATCTGGTAATTTAAAAGGATTGCCGGATATTAAATCATCCATTGAATTGGACATAGCACCATCTATCCTAGGGCCCGCCAACAATAATCCATTCTCTGGGTCATAAACACTTCCTATCGCATTCACGGCAACTATAGCCCCCACCAACAATCCATCACCAAGATTAATGCTGGCAGAACCTAAACCACTTTTAACAGATTTTTCTGCACCTCGAGTCTTAGCAACAGTAGCGCCTGTACCTGCCCCTATACAGCCCTGCTCAACGGGATCACTGGAAGCATATTTACAGGCTTGATATCCATCCTCCGCAGTAGGCCGAATCTTCGAATCCCCGATACCCAAATCAAACAAAATAGCAGAAGGCACTATAGGCACCAAGTTTTCTCCTACCTTCACTCCAATCCCGTTTTCCTCTAGGTATCGCATTGCACCATCAGCAACCCCNAAACCGTATGCGCTCCCACCTGAGAGCATGATAGCGTGAACTTCTTCCACTCGGTTGATAGGATCCAACACATCAGTTTCTCTTGTACCAGGAGAAGCTCCACGAACTGATACACCGCCAAGAGATCCTGTTGGACACAATACAGCTGTGCATCCTGTAATTGCTTCTGGATCGGTCCAATGTCCGACTGTAATGCCTGGGACATCCGTAATTCCATTGTTCATAATTCTCTCGAAAATAAAGCCTACTACTATGGAGGCAACAACCCTCTAACTACTTATTTTTCATCACCATAAAAATATTTTTCCAATGCTCAACATCTCCCAAAAAATTGGGTACAGATCAAGATTTTATCAATTAAGTCAATTAGAATACATCCACTCTAATTTTCCTTAGATTTTATCCATGGGAATCAGGAACAAATTAATCTTGAGTAAATCACCCAATTTCTGCTAAAATAACGACTGTGAAATTAGAGACTTTTCCATGGTTGATAAAACAACCTATCAGCTTGGGCAGTCCTGCCCGTAATTACGTCTCAGAGACGGCAACCCTCCGCCCTATTTGTTTGAAGGATAGCTGCATTAGTTCAAGTCGATTTTTATCTAGTCCATAAGACTGTTTTTAGGGAGATTCGCATATGGCAACTTTAAAGCCACAAAATGATGACCAATATTCAGCGAGTGATATACAAGTTCTTGAAGGAATGGAAGCTGTCCGCAAGCGGCCCGGAATGTACATCGGGAGTACTGACCAAAGAGGACTTCATCATCTCATATACGAAATTGTAGATAACAGTGTGGATGAATTCATGGGCGGATATTGCAGTGCGGTAAAAGTTACAATCCAAGAAGATGGGTCTGTCCTAGTAGCAGACAATGGACGGGGCATACCTGTCGATAAGCACCCAACCACTGGAATGACGGCCTTAGAAACTGTAATGACTACGTTGCATGCTGGAGGGAAATTCGGAGGTAAGGCCTACGCAGTTTCTGGCGGTCTGCACGGAGTTGGAGCATCGGTCGTTAACGCCCTATCAAAATGGGTGAAAGTTTCNGTAAATAGAGATNGCAAAATATTTCNGCAAGAATATTCGCGAGGCATAACCCAGACTGAAATGACNTCAGAACAAGATCCAGAAGGTAAAAACAATGCGACCGGAACTACCATAGAATTCATGCCGGATACCGAAATATTTGGTGATCTTGTATATGATTTTGCCGTCCTTTCAAATAGATTTAAGGAAATGGCATATTTGAATAANGGCTTAGAAATTTCTTTCAAAAGCGATTGGCATGGTAGCAGGTGGCCGAGCAACGAAGTTACCTACTACTTTGACGGNGGAATTTCCAGTTTCGTNAGAGGCTTAAACCAAAAAAGAGGTGTGGTTCACGAAGAGCCAATATATGTTGAAAAGGATTTTGAGGGCACCAAGGTTGAGGTTGCTCTTCAATACAACGATTCNTACAGCGAATTTGTTTATGCGTTTGCGAACTGTATAAACACAGAAGATGGNGGTACACACGTTACTGGTTTCAGATCAGCTCTAACAAGGGTATTAAACGACTTTGGAAGAAAATCAAAACTTATTAAAGAAAATGAACCTAATTTAGCTGGAGAAGACACCAGAGAAGGAATCACTGCCGTGATCAGTGTTAAATTGAAGGATCCGCAGTTTGAAGGGCAAACAAAAAACAAACTGGGAAATCCAGAAGCCCGAACTCAAGTAGAAACGGTGCTGGGTGAGGCATTACAAATATTCCTTGAAGACAACCCCAAGGAAGCAAAGGCAATTATTGACAAATGCATGACCTCTCAAAGAGCTAGAGAGGCAGCAAGAAAGGCAAGAGAATTAATTATCCGCAAAAACGCTATGGACGGTGGCGGACTACCAGGTAAACTCGCCGACTGCTCGGAGAAAAACCCCGAATTATGTGAAATTTACCTAGTTGAAGGAGATTCAGCTGGCGGAACCGCAAAAATGGGAAGAGATCGAAGATTTCAAGCCATCCTACCTCTCTGGGGGAAAATACTAAATGTAGAAAAGGCACGGGCCGATAAAATAGTGGAACATGACGCTATTAGGTCGATGATCACAGCAATAGGAGCTGGACTTGATGAGGACTTCGATGTAGAAAAACTCAGATATCACAGAGTGATAATTATGTGTGATGCGGACGTTGACGGTTCTCACATAAGAACACTTCTTTTGACTTTCTTCTTCAGACACATGCCAGAACTGATCCATCATGGACACTTATACATAGCACAACCTCCTCTCTACAAAATCGCTGTAGGAAGAAAAGATCAGTACGTATACTCAGAGGCCGAAAGAGAAGAGGTGCTGGAACAGCTTGAAGGGAAAAGGAATGTAAACATACAACGTTATAAAGGTTTAGGCGAGATGAATTCCGACCAACTTTGGGATACAACTATGAACCCAGAAAGCCGTACTTTGCTACAAGTAAGCGTTGCTGATGCAGTTATTGCAGATGACACCTTTACTGTACTAATGGGTGATGAGGTCGCGCCTCGGAGGAACTTTATCCAAACACACGCTTTAGAAGTAACAAATCTAGATATTTAGTGGATACCGCACAGAAACACATCATTCTCTGCAGTATGATCGACAGTCTTTAAAGGGATTGGAAAGAGGTAAGTAGTAATACAGGAGATTGATTATGACATCAGAAAGAGTTGCCTACGTAAATGGTGAAATAGTACCAGAGAGTCAGGCATTAATATCTATTCATGACCGAGGATTCCTACAAGGCTACTCCGTCTTCGATACCACACGTACTTTCAAACATAAAATTTTCAAGCTTGATGAACACCTTAATCGTTTCTACAACTCTTTAAAATATGCTCGCCTCGACCCCGGAATGGATATCTCCCAAATGGCTCAAATAACCATGCAAGTCCTTGAAACTAACCTTCCTTTGATTGGCGACGACGACGACTATTGGGTTACACAGAGAGTATCCAGAGGGATTTCTGGCCCAGAGGGGGACAAGCCAACAATAATCGTAGAATCAGTTCCTCTTCCTTTCGCTGCAAGGGCNAAATATTACAAAGATGGAATGCCTGTAGTCATACCATCAGTAAGGCGTACNCCGCCTGAAGTGCTAAGTCCCAGAGCCAAGATACAAAATTATGCCAACCTTGTACAAGCAGAATTCGAAGTCAAAGACAAAAACCCAGACGGTTGGCCAATCCTGCTAGATATGAACGGAAATCTATGTGAAGGCCCAGGGAGCAATTTCTTTATAGTGAAAAATGGGGCTGTTGTAACTCCAAGGGAACAATTTGTATTAGCAGGCATCAGCCGGGCTACCACTATTGAACTCGCACAGGAACTGGGTATTGAAACACGAGAAGAAGATATTGATCTATATGATGCGTACACCGCTGATGAATCGTTTGTCACATCCACCAGTTTCTGTATATGCCCAGTATCGTCAATTAATGGGTCNCCAGTAGGCGATTTGAATACCGTCCCCGGTCCGGTAACCTCTCGGCTTTTAGATGCTTACAGTGGACTAGTGGGAATTGATATCCAGGGACAATATCTATCTAGGTTATAGCCTNCTTACATTAAGAACAGAAATCTTTTTGAGTCAATGGTTTATTTTTTAACCCCACATTGACGTCGAAAAATATCTCTCGCCTATGTCATTAAAAATGGTGACAACATGACCAGATGTGANTTCTTCAGCAACTTGCCTCACACCGAGTAAATAGGCCCCTGATGATTGGCCAACGAAAATACCCCTTCTGGCTAACTCGTTGGAGACTTCATAAGCTTCAACGACATCAACATTAATCATTCGATCCACTACTGATCGATCAAATGTATCCGGAATAATATGACCTTCACTCAATGGTTTTAGCCCTTCCACTCCAGGCCACTCTTCAAANTCTATACAAATCACCTCNATAGATGAGTTTNNTTCTTTCAATTTTCGCCCAATTCCACTAATGGTTCCTCCGGTACCAACACCTCCAACAAAGTGGGTAATAAAAGGAGCTTGCTCCAAAAGCTCAACAGCCGTAGTCTCATAATGAGCTAACGGATTATTGGTATTACTATACTGATCACAATAAAAATATTTTTCTGGATTCTGCTCGTATCTTCTTTTGACCTCGTATAAGGCTTCATCATAACCTAATTGGGCATCGGTAAATATAAGGTTGGCTCCATGAGCATTTAATCGTTTTTTTCTTTCCTCACTCGCGTTTTCAGGCATTACTAATTCAACCGGAAAACCAAGAATAGCCCCCACCATTGCATAGGCAATACCGGCATTGCCCGAAGTAGCATCAAGAATCGTTTTTCCTTCCTTCAGGTTCCCAGAAATAATTGCTTCAGCCAACATTCTTAAGACTGGCCGGTCCTTGATTGAACCACCAGGATTTAGTTGCTCAAACTTGGCATATATATGAGTACTACCCAAATCCCATGGGAGGTCTAATTCAACCAGTGGTGTATTGCCAATGGCTTGCAATGCAGGGTATCGGTCCACAAATTTTTGTATATTCTGAGCGTATGGCAAGTGACTTATTCGCCTCTAAATTTGACAAAATAATAGGAGACAGTTCCTCTGTCTCCTTAATGAGTATATCTTCTGATAATTTAGCAGTCTAGCAATATAAAATTTTTCATTGGTAGCAAGACGGTCTTGAGCACTTTTTCACATACAGTTACTATGAAGTAATCAAGCTGACGTCTGGAAAATTATGGATATAAAAGACGCTACAAACAGAATCATTGAATTAAGAAGTATCATCGACCGCCACAATCACCTGTATTTCGTCGAAAATAACCCAGAAATTGGTGATGGACAATTCGATCGTTTGATGCTAGAACTACGTACCCTTGAAGACAGTTTCCCTGACCTTGTCACTAACCAATCACCTACCCAGAGGGTGGGTGCAGCACCTCTTACCGGTTTTTCGGAAATATCTCATAACATACCAATGCTAAGTCTTTCAAACGCCTTTTCCAACAAAGATTTATCGGCATGGTATCAAAGACATTACTCAATGCTGGATGATACTGACTTTGAGATGGCTTGCGAGCTTAAATATGATGGTTTGGCAGTATCCTTATTATATGAGCAAGGCTTATTCATCCAAGGAGCCACCAGAGGAAATGGTATTACGGGAGAAGATGTGACCTTAAACCTTAAAACCATTAACAGTATACCTTTACGCTTACACGGGGAGTTTCCCGATCTCCTCGAAGTTAGAGGAGAAGTCTACTTTCCAAAATCTGAATTCATAAAATTCAACGCACAAAGAGAACTAGAAGGTCTTCAAACTTATGCAAACCCTCGAAATACGGCTGCTGGCTCGTTAAGGCAATTAGATTCAAATGTCACTGCCAAAAGACCACTTGATATATACGTTTACGCATTAGCACAAATTCAAAGTGGCATAAGCTTCAATACCCAACTTGAAACTTTGGATTACCTTAAGAGTTTAGGTTTCAAGGTGAATCCAAATAACTCCTTAGCCAAAACCGTTTCTGAAGTGGTCAAATACCACAACATATGGATGCAAAATCTATCCTCCCTTGACTATGACTGTGACGGAATTGTTGTGAAAGTAAACAGGCTGGATTACCAACAACATCTGGGAAATGTAGGAAGGGAACCTAGATGGGCAATAGCTTACAAATTTCCAGCCATACAAGCACAGACCAGGCTGATGGACATACGGCTGAATGTCGGAAGAACAGGAAGTATTAACCCTTACGCTTTACTTGACCCCGTTGAAGTCGGGGGAGTCATTGTAAAACAAGCAACTTTGCATAATTCTGACTACATCTATTCTAAAGACCTCCGAATTGGCGACTGGGTGGTAATCGAAAGAGCCGGAGAAGTCATACCCCAAATTGTTAGAAGTGACAAAGAGAAAAGAACTGGAAGTGAAACACCTTTTACGATGCCAGTTTCGTGTCCAAGTTGCAATGGGGCACTAGTAAATAAGGCGGATGAGGCAGCAATATACTGTACAAATGCGACATGCCCAGCACAACTGGAAAGACTTGTAGAACATTTTGTAAGCAAAGGAGCCATGGATATTGAAGGAATGGGAGGGAAAGTAGGGGTTTCCCTCATACAGAACGGGCTTATCGCAGATGTTGCTGATATCTATTTTCTACAAAAAGATAAGCTCATACAAATAGAAAGGATGGG
This sequence comes from Chloroflexota bacterium, assembly GCA_002728195.1. GTDB lineage: Bacteria > Chloroflexota > Dehalococcoidia > Lucifugimonadales > UBA826 > UBA11996. Next base: position 8,155 of record PBWI01000081.1, on the reverse strand, counting down.
CGAAAAGAGTGCTGACAACCTACTAAGAGCAATAAATAAAAGTAAAAAGCAACCTCCGGCACGAGTACTAACAGCCCTAGGAATTCCTCACGTTGGATCAGAAATATCCTATTTGCTTATGGACAAATTTACTTCCATAGATGAACTAATCGCCTCTGATCAGGAAACGCTCCTTAATATCCCTTCGATTGGTCCTAAAATATCAGAAAGTGTTGCTGAATACTTTAATAATCCCAATAACAGTAGAATCATAGCGAAATTTAGATCGGCGGGATTAAACATGATATCTGCATCAACTAGCTCATCTGAAAATACTAACTTATTGGCTAATCTACGATTTGTTGTGACTGGAAGACTTGATAACTACAGTAGGACAGAAATACAAGACGTGATAAAAAAACATGGTGGTAAAGTCAGCAGTTCTATATCCAAAGGCACTGATTATTTGTTGGCCGGACAAGATGCTGGTTCTAAACTTGTTACTGCCTCTAGTTTAGGAATCCAAGTAATCACAGAAACAGAATTTGAATCACTTATTAATAACAGAACCGGCTGAAAGTATTGGGTTATCTCATAAATTGGGAACTACTTGGTTCAAAAACAGGTCAAGTTGTGCAGGCTGGTTGTATGAGGCAAATCTTACTATTATCGTTTCGGCACCAACATTCTCATAAGTTTTTATTCTAGCCACAACTTCCTCGGGAGATCCCCAAGGACCCCATCTTTCCTGCCATATATTCACCCCATAATATGACTTCAGGAAATGGTCTGATTCCTCTATTAATTTTTCTTGATTATCTCCCATATTCACCGTCATATAAAAACTCTTTTCCATTTTTGTGAAACCAGAATCGTCAGAGTCAAAATAGTTAGAGACTTTATTGAGGACCAATTCATATTCATCTGGAAAATCCGAAATAGAAATTAATCCATCCCCAAGAAGTACTCGTTTGTACTGTCTATCCAATTTAGAGCGACCATGGGCGGCAACCAGAACAGGAACTCCATTAGATTGAGGAGAGATCGGTTTAATTGACACGTCTTTGACTTTGAAATGCTCACCCTCGAAAGTTACTGGTTCTCCCTTTGTAAGCGGTTTGAAAATTTTTATCGCCTCCTCAAATCTACCTGCCCTCTTTCTTGGGTCAACACCCACATTCTTCCATTCCTGTCTCTGAGCATCATTGAAAGCACCACCTACACCCATTCCTAATACAACTCTACCTTCGGAAATCAGATCCAAGGTTGTCGCTACGTGGGCAAGCTGAACAGGGTGTCTTAAAGAAGCGAGCAGCACTGCCGTACCAAGGCGTATAGTCTTTGTCCTCGCAGCAATAGCAGATAAAGCGGAAAATGGTTCTAATCTAGGCTTTGCAGTTAAGCTATCTCCTACCCAAACGGAATCAATACCAGCGGCCTCGATGATTTCAGCCATTTCGATTATTTCGTTCATATTAGTCGGAGGTTTATCAGCCATCAGCAACCCTCGAGTAGGAAGCAATACACCCAATTTTGTCATTTTTTCACCAGTTTTGAGAAAAGTTTTTTATACGATCCCAATATTTTTTAGAAATCCATTTTCTATTTCTTCACATTTACGTAAATCTTCTGGGGTATCAAGATCTATAAGTAGTCCTTCTGGTCGAATTGTTTCAAAAAGAATTCCGCGATCTTCTGCATAGTCGTAGTGTTTTCTATAGCTATCAAACCCTAACAAAGGAATCAAATCCGTTCTATTTGGAAAAAGAATACAGTTAGTACCACCGTCAGATTCTGATGAAACAAAAACAGCAAAATTACCATTATCAGAAAGTTTTATTACCGAATCTATATCACTTGGAGTAACAAAAGGAAGGTCTCCTGGCAAATAGACTGTTCCATTTCCAGTCTTGTTAATTTCAGCGATTCCCAAAGAAACGTCAAAATTCAAATCCCCAGAATTTGAATCAAGCCAATTAACTCCCATCTGCTGGCAAACCTGAGCCACTTCCAATCCACCGCCTATTACATATACAGAATCAGCACAAGACCCAATGGATGCCTTCAACACTCGCTTCAAAAGAGCTATGGTCAATAGTTTTCGGCTAGATCTAGTCAGTACATCAATAAGTCTAGATTTACCCTCCGATGGAACTTTCATTGGTATAAGGATAGAGAATTGATCCACTTAGCTACGCACTTATATCTAGAATAAATTCTGCTAATTGTTTTTTTTCTTGATTACTATTCATAATCGTTTTTGTAACAAAAACCTCCATGCCTAGCGATTCTATGCTTTGCTTCATGGAAACATCCTGGTCATCAATGATAAATGTGTCGCACAGACCGACATACTGGCGAGCTACACCTAATGAGGATACATCATGCCCAAGTTCCTGCAGGATTTTTGCTGCAGGACCCTTGATAGCTTTACCTCCTACTATAGGACTAACAGCAACTGATTTCCCAGGATATGACTCCACTATCTTTCTAAATCCAGGCACCGATAAAATAGGAGCAAGACTCAAAAAAGGATTAGAAGGACAAAATACCAAAAGATCCATATTCATCAGAAATTCTTTGGCATCATTGTTGATTCTGCAACTATTAGACCCCTCAAAACCTATAGATTTAACTACAGGTTCACACCGATTTTTTACAAAGTATTCTTGGAATGACATTATTCCATCCTCTGTTTCCACCATAGTCCTTATGGGGTCATCGGTCGCTGGTAATAATCTGTGGCGTACACCTAGAGCCTGGGCCAATTTGGTGCAGGCCTCCGACAAGGTTTTCCCCTCACCCATCATTTGGGTACGAAAAAGGTGGGTGGCAAAATCCAAATCGCCTAAATTAAACCAAGCGTCCACACCATACTGTTTTAGTCTTCCTAAAGTTCTAAATGACTCATCTTGGAGCCCCCATCCCGTTTCTACATTTGACACACCTGCCAAGGTGTACATGACTGTATCAAAGTCAGGAGATACGTGTAATCCATAAAACTCGTCATCATCTGCAGTGTTTATTATTACTGTTAGCTCATCTGGATCTAAGATTTGAGAAAACCCGAGCGCTAATTTTGCCCCACCAACCCCTCCTGCTAAAGCAACTACAGATCTCATCAGTCCTGATCTCCTAAAGATTCCATGATTTCTAATACTATATATCTGACTTACACAATATAACCAACATGCTAAAATCCTTTCAACAACGGTGGATAAAAGCTTACTTCATTAGCCTTGGAGAACTCCCATTCGCATCTCCCATTTAAGTCTCCTTAATTTTCGAAATTACAAGGATTTGGAACTGGCGTTACCTTTGGGGACGACAGTAGTTCAAGGAGCAAACGGCCACGGAAAAAGCAATCTATTAGAAGCTATTTATATGATGTCTATCGCCAAATCCACAAAAGTCTCTACAGACAGAGAATTAATAAACAACCTGTCAGTTACGCAGCTTGAGCAAGAAAAATTAAGTTACGCAAAAATTTCATGTATCACTGAACAACTACAGGGTTCAGAAAACCTTGAGATTCATTACAGGTGTCAGTCATCAGAAAACCTTCACGGTTTTACGGCTCAAAAGTTTATAAGAATCAACGGCACTCCTAGAAGATCTTCGGAACTAGTTGGTATTGTGAACGCTGTTTTATTTAGTGTAAGTGACCTTGACCTGATATACGGTAGTCCATCAATACGACGAAGATATTTAGATATATTGCTTTCACAAATTGATCGTGAATACTTGAAATCTATTCAGCAATATCAAAAAGCAAATACACAAAGAAACCATCTTTTGAAACTTATAAGAGAAGGTGTAGCTTCTATTGAAGAATTGAAGTACTGGGATGAACTGATAGCAAAAAATGCCGTCGTGATCACCCAGAAACGGAAAACCGCAATCGAAACACTCGAGGAATCATCATTGCCGTTCCATAGATCCATGGCTAGTAAAGCTGAAACATTAACAATTCATTACCTGAGTCCCGGAGATTTTTCAAAAGACATTAATATTGACAACTTTATTTACAAATTAGATGTTTCTAGAAAAAAAGACATAGCTCAAGGATCTACGCATATAGGTCCCCATAGAGATGATTTGATCTTTAAAATTAATGAAATGGAAGCATCTAAGTACGCTTCGCGAGGGCAATCAAGAACAGCGATTTTAGCCTTAAAAATGGCTGAATCTGAATTCCTATACCATCACAGGCAAACGAAGCCTGTCCTGCTTCTAGACGATGTGATGTCTGAATTAGACGTAGAACGCAGAGAGCAAATATCAGAGCACATCAAATATCATGACCAAGTCATTGTCACTACTGCCGATCATAGTAACATTCCAAGTTTATTCATGAGCGATTCCCATAGATTGGAAATAACAAATGGTTCCATAAACGTAATTTAGAATTAAACTAGTTACCATGGAAACAAATAAACGTAAATCAATATTGGCAGCAGCGCAAATAATATTGAAATCAAACTACACAATAGCTTTAATTGGGGCTGGATTGTCTGTGGGGAGTGGCATACCAACCTTCAGAGGAGCAGGGGGACTTTGGACGAGATTAGGAGAACCTTCTAGCAACGAATACGAAAGCTTTCTAAAAAACCCAACAGCATGGTGGAGTCAAAATCTAAACTCTCAAATAGACCCTGCAAGAACTGAATTTCGAAACTCTATTGAAAAAGCAAACCCAAATTCTGGACATTTTGCTTTGGTTGAACTAGAAAATATGGACATTTTGAAACACCAAATTACCCAAAATATTGACAACCTTCACTATATCGCTGGTTCAAATAAGGTTATTGAAATTCATGGCAATAGAACTAAATTAAGGTGCACCACATGTGAATTAAGGTGGGATCGCAAAGAGTTCGACAAGATATCACCTTTTTGGCAAGATACTTTGCCTCCAAAATGCCAAACATGTTTCAGCATTGTAAAGCCTGACACTGTTATGTTTGGTGAACCCATACCTTTATCAATATTGAATAGTTGTATACACGAAACAAATTTAGCAGACTGCATTTTGGTAATTGGGACCTCAGCGACAGTATATCCAGCTGCTGGTTTTCCTCAGGAAGTATTGTCCTCTGGAGGAAACATAATAGAAATTAACCCAGAAGAAACTCCTCTTTCAGAATTTGCAGCTTATTCCTTAAAAGGGCCCACAAATGACTCTTTACCAAAATTAGTACACGAAATAAAAGGACTTATTGGTAATGACTCTGTTTAATAAATCAACAATCCTGGCCGGATCTGCTCATATCACTGCAATGATCACAGGGATTTTATTGATATTTTTTCCTTTAATAAGCGACGTAGATCAGATAACGAAAACAGCTAATTTCACTCAACAATTTCAAGTAAATAAAACAATATTTGAAGCATTTGGTTCACAAGGTCTTTTCGTCATAATATTACCGTGGATGCTGTCAGGTATATGCCTTTTATCTTCGTTCATGGCACAATCAACTAGTAGAAGTCAAAGGACGTTAATACTCAGGTGGAAGTCCTATTCCTGGGCAATGGCAGCGATATTCATAATATTCATAATACTAAGCGCATCCTCAGTAGGAAAATTCTATATTCCATCAGGTTTTTTTGCCTTAGCATCTGCTTTTTACAATCGTTAAGGAAATAGATTGAAATACGACAAAATAGTTATTGGAGCAGGTTCGGCTGGTGCAGTATTAGCTTCCCGTTTGTCAGAAGATCCAGAATGCTCTGTGCTGTTATTAGAGGCGGGGCCTGATTATCCAAAATTTGAAGAATTACCTTCTGATCTAAAGCATGGATGGGGAACTGGCCCCGATATCGTTGTCGGAGGTATCCACGACTGGCAATATACCGGTATCGCTTCCAAATTATCAAAAGCTATGCCAGTGCCACGGGGAAAAGTCACTGGGGGAACTAGTGCTATTAATGGACAAGTTTTTCTAAGACCACTCCCAGAAGATTTTGAAAGGTGGGCTGAATGGGGAAATGATAGATGGAGCTTTGAAGAATGCCTCCCGTATCTCCGCAAAATTGAAACAGACCTCGATTACGATGGTGACTTTCATGGACAAAATGGACCGATTTTGGTCAAGCGACACCCTTTAGAATCTTTGACGGATGATCAGCAAGCATTCTACGAGGCTTGTCAATTTCTTGGATATCCCACAAATTTAGATCATAATATGCCAGATGCTACAGGTGTTGGACCATATCCTTTAAACAACCCAGATGGAATAAGATTCAGCACAGCTTTAGGCTATCTTTCTCAAAGCAGACATCGTATAAACCTCACCATTAGAGCAAACTGCGTCACCAGAAAAATTCTATTCGACGGAGATAAAGCAATAGGGGTTGAAGTAATGAGCGGCGAGGAAATTTTCCAAGTTGAGGGAAAGGAAATAATTCTATCTGCCGGTGCAATTGCCACACCTCAAATACTAATGTTATCTGGAATAGGACCAAAGGAATCATTATCACAATTCAATATAGATATAGTGAGTGATTTACCTGGAGTCGGACAAAATCTTAGGGATCATCCTACAGTTCACACCACATGGCAACCTCATAGCACATTTAACAAACCAGAACAAAAAATAGGGCCTCAAAAAGTTGCTTTGCGATACACCTCGAAGGACTCTAAATATCAAAACGATATGATAATGATAATGCGGTTCAGTCATGAAATAGGTGACATGGGAGCTCTTATGATTTCGGTCGGAATATATCTTGCCGACAGTACAGGAGAAATATCTCTCCAATCTGATGATATAGGTACTCAACCATTGCTTGATTACAATTTATTGGACCAAGCATATGACTTAGAGAGATTACGAGATGGAGTTCGACTTGCAGATGAAATAGCGAAAGCCCCTAGCTTTGAAAACATGGTGATGAGTAGAATATCACCAACCGAAAAAGTGCTAGAAAATAATGACCTGCTCGATAATTGGATGCTAGAAAATGTCCTTACAATGCACCACATTTCAGGAACCTGCAAGATGGGTCCAAGTACTGACAAAATGGCAGTTGTAAATCAGTATGGCAGCGTATATGGAACAAGACACCTAAGACTCGCAGATGCTTCCATATTGCCAGATTGTCCTAGAGCTAACACAAATGTTGCAGCCATGTTAGTTGGGGAAAGAATTTCCGATTTTATCAAAGCCAGTAACTAGATTGTAAATGAGTATTTCCTCCCTATAAATTTTAATGTAGCGAATACTCCCGGATTCTAGCTACGACTATCTCTTTCATTTTAGAAACGCATAAATTCATAATTGACAGCAAATCTGTGATATCTCGATTAACTGCTTCTGATAAACCAAATATATATGCTTGTCTCAATTCAGTATTAACATTAAATTTCGATATCCCCGCCAATACACACTGCGAAATCATTTCATTCGATAATCCTGACGCTCCATGCATCACCAAAGGCAGTTGAATTGTTTCACGAATTTTATAAAGTCTCTGAAAATCCAATTTAGGTTCTGATTCATATTTTCCATGTACGTTGCCAATACAAATTGCCAGGGCATTAATCTTAGTTTTTGACACGTAGTCATCTACCAATAAGGGGTCCGTCAAAAGTGCTTGGTAATCCGAAATCGTCACGCTATCTTCAGTGCCAGAAAGGCGTCCTAACTCTCCCTCTACAAACCCCCCGATTCCTATTATTTTTTCTGCACATGATCTAGTAAATTCTATATTCTCTTGATAGTCATAAGCCGATCCGTCTGGCATGAAAGAAGTAATACCAGCGTCAATACCTTCATTAATAGAATCGATTCTGTCGATATGATCGAGATGAATAGAAATCGATACCGTCGATAATCGAGCTGCCTCCAATGCCATTGAAATAAGGGGTTTACTTCCCCTCTCCAGTGAAGCTGGATGTATCTGAATAATTACTGGGACTCCTTCCTGTTCTGCACCTTCTACAACAGCTTTAACACCTTCAAAGTTGTATACATTAAAGGCAGCAACAGCTATATTCCTTGAATTAGCCCATTTCAAAATTTCAGAGGAGGATGTGAACATTTAATACTCTTTTATCTCATTCTCAATACCACGTCTGAGATTGCCGTAGGCCCACCTACATTACCAGGGAAAAGAATCAATTTTGAACCAGGATATTTTGATTCAGAACCCATTTGTAAAACCAAAACCCCAG
>PBWI01000080.1 GCA_002728195.1 Chloroflexota bacterium | reverse complement strand
TGCGGCTTAATGTAAGAGTGTGGAGTTTTCTAATTATACCATCGTAAATTAACCCCAATGAACATTTAACGCTATTGCAAAAGAACCACATTGGAAAATTTGTATCTGTTGATGACTAATTTTGAGGGTGATATAATTTTTCGAATGATAGATATTATGTATAAAAAGGTATCGAAATTAACCTGTTCCTGTAGGAACTAGATTAAGGCTGTCAACGCTGTAAAACTAGGCCGCAGGTGAATATAGAGCCCCGCCCAAAGCTTTCAAGCGTTGGTAGCGGGGCTATTTTTATACCTAAAATTAACGGAGGAAAGTTTTGGCAACAACAACACCGTCTTTAGCGTTGACACCATATCAAGTCAATAGGTACAGCCGCCACATAATAATGCCCCAAGTGGGAAGCGTGGGGCAGAGAAAATTGATTGATGCCAAAGTGTTGATGGTTGGTGCGGGAGGCCTGGGTTCCCCGATAGCGATATATTTAACACTAGCCGGGGTTGGTACAGTAGGGTTGGTGGATTTTGATGATGTAGATGTTACCAATCTACAAAGACAAATACTGCATTTTAATGATGATATTGGCAGACCCAAAGTGGAATCGGCTGTCGAGACGCTTAAAGCTTATAACCCCGATACTAATGTCAATGTCCATGAAGAACCTATTTCCTCGCATAATGCGATGGAAATAATGAAAGATTACGACATCATTGTTAATGGCGCTGACAATTTTCCAACTAGATACTTGGTTAATGATGCAGCATATCTTCTAGGCAAGCCATTGGTTGATGGCAGTATTTTGTTGTTTGATGGCCAAGCTACAACATACTTGCCTGGGAATGGCTGCTACCGCTGTTTGTTTCCTACACCCCCTCCTCCAGGAGAAGTTCCAAGCTGCGCAGAAGCAGGGGTATTGGGTATGTTGCCAGGGATGATAGGAACGATTCAAGCGACTGAAGTAGTGAAATTAATTCTTGGCCAAGGAGATTCATTGAGTGGGCGTCTCTTGTTGGTGGATGCTTTGAGTATGGAATTTAGAACTGTAAAGCTCAGGAGAAATCCTGATTGCCCTTTATGTGGAGATAATCCGACAGTCACAGAGTTGATAGACTATGTCGCTTTTTGTGGTGGCGCCCCTTTAACTGGATAGACGTGTATTTGCGTCTTTTTTTTTGAATGGAAAAATATAGGTCCAAGATCATAGGGTTGATAAATCACCACTCTGTCGGAAGAACGCCGTTTACTGAATGATGCTTTAACAGATATCATATTCTTTCTTATTTAGTAGTATCCAAAAGCTAGGATTGTATACCTTGAAAATATATACCAGAACAGGTGATGACGGTGAGACTGGATTGTTCTTTGGTGGCAGGGTTCCTAAAAATGATCCAAGATGTGAGGCCTACGGTTCAGTAGATCATGTTGTGTCAGCTCTTGGGGTTGCTCGAGCTCTCTGTAAAGACGGATATGTTAAGAGCTTAATATTGGATATTCAAAACCAATTGTTCACAGTAGGGGCAGAACTCGCGACTTTACCTGAGAATTATGAAACCATGAAAAATTCTTATAAAGTAATTGTTTCTGGCATGGTAACTGATCTGGAAATTAAACTTGATGAGCTAGACTCAAAAGTAAATTTGCCACCGAGTTTTATTTTGCCTGGAGCCTCCCCTGGTTCTGCAAGTTTAGATTTAGCAAGAACAGCATTGCGGGAATCAGAGAGAAGAATATTGGATGTGCAAGATTTGGGTCACCTTGTAAATAAAGAGATATTGCCTTACATAAATCGACTTTCAGATCTTCTCTTTATGTTGGCAAGATATGAAGATAGAAATTTGCCTGATGAGCTGATAACAGGTCAAAAAATTGATGAATAACCGCGATACGGTAAAACCCAAAATAGCGGTTGTAGATTACCAGGCTGGAAATATAAGAAGTGTAGAGAAAGCCTTGGCTCAAAACGGAGCTGAAGCAGTAGTTTCGTCGAATTCAAGCATAATTGAATCGTGCGATGGTGTAGTGTTTCCCGGTCAAGGTGCCTGTGACAGTTCTATGCTCAATTTGCGAGGACGCTCTTTAGATCGACTTATATTGAAATTGATTTCAGACCAAAAACCATTTCTCGGAATTTGTTTGGGTCTGCAGCTACTTTTACAAAATTCAGAAGAAGGAAATGAAAGCTGTTTGGGGTTGATACAAGGCACTGTGAAGAAATTTCCTGAAGGTAATAAGATTCCTCATATAGGCTGGAATGAGGTAAATATAAAATCAGACCATCCGGTCCTTTCAGGTTTGCCAAACAATTCGCATTTTTATTTTGTGCATAGTTATTATGCGGAACCAACTAACAAAAATGTAATNGCNGCTACTACTGNATANGGNATCGAATTTTGTAGTGCTGTTGCCTTTGAAAATGTGGTGGCAGTTCAATTTCATCCNGAGAAGAGTGGAAATGTCGGACTGAAAATATACGAAAATTTNGTCAATTTCACGAGGTTGGCTATGGNAGGGNGTGCATAATGGAAGTTATACCTGCTATTGATATTAGAGGGGGACGGTGTGTCAGATTGCTTCAAGGAGATTATTCCAAAGAGACAATATTTGCAGAGGATCCTACAGAAATGGCAAGNAAATGGGAAAANGAAGGTGCAAAGNATCTGCATATTATAGATTTAGANGGCGCTAGGGAAGGCTTCGCCGTGAATATGGAGGTTATATCAAAAATTTGTGCGAGTTCGACAGCTAGAATTCAAGTGGGTGGCGGTGTTCGANATTATGAANCNGCAGCCCGATATATAAACTCTGGAGCTTCTNGGGTTATTATGGGGACCTCAGCGGTGGATAAGACTAAGGAGCTAGAATNCATAATAGNGAGTATGGGCCCTGAATATTTAGTAGTGAGCGTGGACGCCCGTGAAGGAATGGTCGCTTTGGACGGGTGGACTCGAGAGAGTAGAATGACGGTGGAAAAAGTGGTAAAAGATATTGAGTCTCTAGGTGTTGAAAGGTGCATGTACACAGACATATTGAGGGACGGTACTTTGAGTGAACCAAATTACGCCGGTGTTGAAAATGTTATGGCTTCGACGAGTATGAAAATAATAGCTGCAGGCGGCATAGCATCGATTTCGCAACTTAAGAGAATGTCTTTGGAAGGTGTTGAGGCAACCATAGTGGGTAGGGCTCTATACACTGGTGATATTCAACTGCGACAGGCGATTGATGAGTTAAAATAATTCAAAATCTAAAAAATGGTGCTATTTATGCCATCAAAATCGAAGAAAGATTCCTTCACAGCANCAAGAAAACTTGATATTTATCATATAACCTCCCTTTTACCGGCAATGCCTTACCATCAGATTGCAGATATCGGTTGTGGCGAGGGGGCTCTCTCCATCCCGCTAGGTAAATTGGTTTACAGAGGGAATGTTATAGCGCTTGATCCAGTCAAAAAGAACCTTAGTGCAACTAGACGAGAATTGAAAAAGGCTCGGTTGACTAACGTAAAGGCGACTCACATCTCAGAAGAACCCATATTACCCCTTAAGGATGAAGTCGTGGATGGCGCAATGGCAGTTTTCCCTTTTCAGTTATTTAGCAAACCTCAACAAACCTTGGCGGATGCCAATAGATGTATTAGGAAGGGGGGGTGGTTCTCAGTAATAGAGTGGCATCCTGATTTTGATGAATATGGACCNGCAATTAAGCAAAAAATGGCCCCTGATATGTTAAGAAAAGAAATAGAAAAGGCCGGCTTCAAGTTTTATATTAGGCATGATCTTTCAGATTTGGCCTATATGATGATTTTTTCTAAGTAACTCTTAGGGAAATTGTATGCTTACCAAAAGAATTATTCCTTGCTTAGATGTCGACAATGGAAGAGTGGTAAAAGGCGTCAGTTTTGTAAACTTGAGAGATGCGGGAGATCCAGCAGAACTTGCCAAGTTTTACGACAAGGAAGGGGCTGATGAACTAGTGTTTTTAGACATAACTGCCTCGTCAGATGATAGAGATACCATGGTAGAAGTTGTTCGGGATGTTTCTGAGGAGGTTTTTATTCCTTTAACTGTTGGGGGCGGCATTAGGCGGGTTACAGATATTAGGAGAATGTTGGAAGCAGGGGCAGATAAAGTATCTCTAAATACGGCTGCCTTGCAGGANCCTAATTTGATAAAAGAAGCGTCAGATTTTTTTGGTTCACAATGCATTGTGGTAGCTATAGACGCTAAAAGGACTAATGAGGGGTGTGTTTCAAGGCATGGTGATAACCTTATTATTAACGAAGAATTAAAGGCTGATTCAAATACCAGATGGATCANATATACCCACGGAGGTAGAAATTCCACTGGTATGGATGTCGTTAAGTGGGCCCAAAAAGTGGCTGAATTAGGGGCTGGAGAAATACTTTTAACCAGTATGGATTCTGATGGTCATGAATCTGGATATGATTTGGAACTGCTGANATTAGTTAGCAGTTCAGTTTCTATACCAGTAATAGCGAGTGGTGGAGCAGGTAGTTTAGAGCACCTGAAGCAAGCNATTGAAGTTGGGAAGGCGGACGCGGTATTGGCTGCAAGCATTTTTCATTTCGGTACCTATTCTATAGCGGATGCTAAAACTTATTTGTCAGATCAAAATATTGCTGTCAGACCATTNAGGAAATAAATGAAGCGAGTTGAAAATCATAAGGTGATCTAAATGACTGTTATACGTTTTGGAGACAAAGGTTTAATTCCTACTGTTGTTCAACACTATGAGACTCGTGAGCTTCTTATGGTTGCCTATATGAACAATGAAGCTCTTGACCTGACCCTAAAAAGTAGCGAGGCCTGGTTTTACAGCAGGAGTAGACAGGAACTTTGGCACAAGGGAGAGACATCAGGGAATTTNCTTATGGTCAAATCTGTAAAATCTGATTGCGATGGNGATACACTCCTTTTAGAGGTTGACCCAAAGGGACCGGCTTGTCACACAGGAGCTCCAAGTTGTTTTAATGATGTCCTGTCAGATAGCAAGGAATGTGAATTTGTGCAGACATCCGACGATATAGACCTTTTTAAAGACCTGTTTTCAGTCGTTGAAAGTCGGAAGAAAAATCCTAAGTCTAATAGTTACACAAATAAATTACTTGATGATGGCATCGCTCGAATAGCTCAAAAGGTCGTGGAGGAGGCAGGGGAAACGGCTATTGCNGGTGTNTTAAAACAAAAACCAGAATTAATATCAGAGATATCTGACCTCGTATATCATGTCTTTGTATTGATGTCGGCCAATGANGTCACGCTTGAAGAAGTGTCAAATGAGTTGTCACAANGACGGAACACGGGTAAATAGAATTCATTTCTANTCACGATCTGCGTGTATAGCTGACTCCATNGCAGTTATGGCTACTTCAATTTGNTCATCATCTGGTATTTTTGTAGTTAAGGATTGCAAAAGTAAATTTGGCACNGACAGCTTGGAAAGAAATTTGTTAGCTTCATACTTACTATTAAAACGTATGAACTCGTAGCTCAAACTTGCTATTAACGGAATTAGCACGATCCTTGAACCGATAACNAGCCATAAAGGTTCCCTAGGTATGAAAGTGAAAACTATTATTGCTATNACCATTATAGTTAAAAGGAATGCCGTGCCACATCTTGGATGTGCTGTGGGGTACTTTCGTATTTCTTCGATGGTTAAAGGATCACCTTTTTCTTGAGCGTGAACTGCCATGTGCTCTGCCCCGTGGTACATGTAAACTCTTCGGATATCGGGCATTAGGCTAATCACCGTTACATATATCAGAAACACAGCAAGTCTAATGATCCCTTCAGCTACATTGCTAACCACATCCGAGCCTAACAGGCCTTCCAGTGGCTTACTTGCGAACAACGGTAATATGAAAAATATGCCTATGGCTATACTCAACGAAATTAGGATCATTATCGCAGATGATAATTTGCCAGGAGGAGTGTCTTCTTCATCATTAGCTACTTGGGAGGAGTAGTTTAGGGCCTCCATCCCAAGGGACAATGTTTCTGCCAAGGCAATAATGCCTCTGACTATTGGAATTGTCCTTAATTTTCCTGTAAATAAAGTGTTTATTTTCTTGACGCGGGTAACGATATTACCTGAGGGTGCCCTAACAGAGATTGCAACATTACTTTGACCCCTTATCATTATCCCTTCGATAACTGCTTGGCCACCATATCTTGGGGNTGATTGTCCCATGCCAAAAAAAAAGGGTGAGATNCATCTCACCCTTTTCCTAATCAAGAACTGCCTCTCATTGCAAATTGTACCTACGTCTTAGTCTTTCAACTCTTCCTTCTGTGTCAACTATACGTTGTTCTCCAGTGAAAAATGGGTGACATGACGAACATATTTCTACCCGTAATTCTGGCTGGGTCGCCCCAGTAACAAAAGTCGAACCGCATGAGCAGGTTACAGTGGCTTCATTGTAATATTCTGGATGTATTTCTGTTTTCATTGCAATAATTCCTAAACAGGGTAGACGCTGGCATGCTTTTTCCCATTGGGGAAAAACTCGAATTTTACTGACCCATCAATTAATGAAAACAGAGTATGGTCTTTACCTAATCCTACATTATTTCCGGGGTGTATTTTGGTTCCCCTTTGTCTTACGAGAATCGACCCTGCGGTCACTATTTGCGTATCGTATCTTTTGACACCAAGTCTTTTGGATTTACTATCTCTTCCGTTTCTAGTACTTCCTCCGCCTTTTTTATGTGCCATGAGTATTACTCCTGATTTGTTAACTAGCTGAGTGATATGTCGGTAATTCTTAGGTCAGTGAAGTTTTGGCGGTGCCCATTTTTTCGTCTGTATCGGGTTTTCGCCTTGTATTTAAATACTACAACTTTCTTTCCTTTGCCCTTGTTGACGACCTCAGCTTGAACTCTAGCCCCCTCTACATGAGGAGTTCCTATTGATGTTTCCCCATTTAGAGATACCAGCTTTACTGAATCTAAACTTACGGTATCACCTTCGTCTCCGTCTAATGACTCAACACGTATGGTGTCGCCTTCATGCACTCTATATTGTTTTCCGCCGGTTTCTACTATTGCAAAACTGTTCACTTTATCACCTTCACGAACAAATATTGTATATATCGTTAATGCTTAACGTCAATTGATATTTTGCATCTGATCATGGAACACTTTTTCAGGGTGCCATATTGATTCTTGTTCATTCAACCTCATGATGGCTATCATTCTTCCATCGTTTCTTAATGCCATTGCAATTGATTCTGGGTTTTCTGAATTTTCAGCAGGTATTGGAATTCCATTTCGTACTTTTGTTGTTTCCTCAGGACTTAAATGTAATTTATGTATGGGATCTAGAGAGGTTTCCACATCTTGAACAACTTCCTCCCATTTGTTGGTTTTTAATTTTTCTTGTACCAATTCCAATGGCGAAGAATCTACTATATTGAACTTACCTATTGAAGTTCTAACTAATTTTTTGAGGTAGGCCCCAGTTTCCAACTGAATGCCAAGATCGTTGGCAAAGGTCCGTACGTAGAATCCTTTACTACAATTAATTTCCATTTTAATGTTAGGGGATTCAAAATTGGAAATAGATGCATCGTATAAAATCACCGGTCTAGGGGCACGTTTTATTGAGACTCCCTTTCTTGCCAATTCGTATAATTTTGCGCCGTTTACTTTGATGGCGCTGTGCATCGGGGGTATTTGATAACGGCAGGCTTTTAGTTTTTTAATTGCTGACCTTATTTCAGATTCATTTACAGATAAGTCAGATATGACATCAAGAACAGTTCCCTCACCATCATAGGTGTCGGTTCTTTTTCCGATTTCTATTACAGCACTGTAGGTTTTGTCAGCATTCGTAATATATTCCAATAATCTTGTTGCTGCACCTAATGCTACCACCATGACTCCGCCCGCCAGAGGGTCCAAAGTACCGCTATGTCCGACTCGTCTCAACCCTGACGCTTTTCTGATGCGTCGAACCATATCCATGGAAGTTATTCCAGGTGGTTTGGTGACATTTATTATTCCACTAATGTTTTTTGACATTGAAGATTCTATTCATCTTTGGGATGATCTTCCGACATCGAATCCATTATGCTCATGATTTTATCTGCTGTATCCAAGGATTCATCTAGAATAAAGCGGATGTTGGGAATATGCTTTATATCCAAGTTTTTTCTGAGAATTCTTTGTATGAAATTAGAGGCAGAATTTAGCCCAGCGATAGTATCTCTTTTGGCTCTAGTATCACCATACACAGTTATGTAAGCAGTAGCATTTTGCAAATTTCTGGAAGTTGTCACAGAAACCACTGAAATGACATCTGCAAGGCGGTGATCTTTCACTTCAGAAGTTATGACTCTACTGATTTCTCTTTTGAGCAGTGAATTAACCCCGTCAATCCGGTCATACATACTTGCTGCTCCAATATAAATTAAACAGAGGCTCTATGCGGAACTAGACCGTTTCTGTAGTGTATGCTTCGAGTACGTCGTCTTCTTCAAATTCATTGAAACCTTCCACACTTACTCCACCTTCGAACCCGTTCGCAACTTCCCTTACATCATCTTTAAAATGTTTTAGACTGGAAATGGGTCCCATGAAAATTTCAGCCCCTTCCCTCATTACTCGTATCTTTGATTCACGGGTTATTTTTCCGTCATTAACAAATATACCTGCCACTTTGACACGCCTTCCCACATTGAAAATAGCTCTAACTGAGGCTCGTCCCACGTATACATCTTCATATGTGGGTTCAAGCATCCCACTCAAAGCTTTATCTACGTCTTCTACTAAATGGTAAATCACGTCGTATTCTCTTATTTCGACCCCTTCTTGTTTCGCTAGAGACTCAGCTCCCGCTTCTGCTGGGGTCCTAAAACCGATTACAACGGCGTCTGAAGCCACTGCTAGAAGAACATCTCGCTCGCTGATTCCACCACTGGCAATATGTATTATGTTGACTCTACTGTCGATATCGTTGAGATTGTCTAAGGCTGCCTTAACTGGCTCAATTGTTCCCTGAACATCGGTTTTAATGATCAAGTCAACTTGCCTTAATTCCCCGGGACTATTACGCGTGTGAGCGTCTTGGAGTTTAGTTGTTTCTGCCCGAACTTGCCTTTCATATTCTTCGGTTATTGTTTTAGCAGTTTTGTCATTTTCTGCAACTTTGAAAATTGATCCTGCCTCGGGAACATCATTCAGGCCCATGACTTCAACTGGAGTGGATGGTTGGGCCTTTTGAATCCGATCTCCTTGATCGTTGAACATAGCTCTTATCTTCCCATAAGTGCCGCCTATTACTAGAATATCTCCCTGATTCAAAGTTCCTGTTTGAACTAATATGGTGGCGATATTTCCTTTGCTTTTATCTTTTCTTGCCTCTACAACTACTCCCATGGCTGCTCTTTCCGGGTTGGCNTTTAGTTCGCTTATTTCTGCTACTAATTGAATGTTCTCTAGAAGTTCTGGTACTCCCTCTCCTGTTATTCCAGAGAGTGGTATAGCTATTATGTCTCCTCCCCAATCTTCTATAAGGAGTTCTCGTTCAGATAGCTGTCGGTACACTTTATCTAAATCAGCATTGGGGAGATCNTTTTTTGTTATTGCCACTATGATGGGGACATCNGCTGCTCTTACATGATCTATNGCCTCTATTGTCTGAGGCATTACTCCATCATCAGCTGCCACNACCAATATTGCTATATCTGTCACTTGGGCNCCTCTAGCCCTCATTGCTGTAAAAGCCTCATGGCCTGGAGTGTCAAAAAAAGTTATTAAGTTTTGGTTTTGTTCAATTTGGTATGCAGCNATGTGTTGAGTTATACCACCTGATTCCCCATCAACAACATTCGTTTTCCTGATGTTATCGAGTAGGGTGGTCTTCCCATGGTCAACGTGACCCAAGATAGTAACTATCGGAGGTCTAGTTGAAAGGCTTTCGGGGTCTTCATCTTTGTTGTCTACAGTAATTGAGGTGGCCTCTGACCCCGATNCTGTGATGGATGCTGCTCTGAATCCAAACAATTGACATACAACAGATGCAATTTCATGCTCTATTACGTCGTTGACCGAAAACATATATCCGCCTCTCATCAGGGCTTTTACGACTTCCACCGCCCCAACATCCAGTTGTTCTGCTAAGTCACTAACCATGATGGCAGCTGGAATGTCTATAACAGCTTCAACAGAGTCATCTTCATTATCGATTTGATCTATTTCACTCGTCATTCATTACCTATGTGTCAGATGGCTTAAGTATCTTTTTTTGAGTCATCTGTGCTGTTAAATATTCTTTTCTGCTGTTTTGTTTATATCCATATAATCTGCGAACAGCAATTTTGAGAATTCTGTTTTGGTTCGCCACTAGTAATAGAGGTCTAACGTCTTTTTTTGGTACTCCCAGGACCTTTTCTAGTGTTTTGATTTCTTCCAGATCCTCGTTTTTCTCTTCGCCCTGTAACNCCGCCTCTTAATTCATCGATATCTTCCGCGAATCTAATCGCCCCAGCTTGTGGAGATCCTGCTCCAGCCCTATGGATAGACCATATATCTTCTGGTAATTCTGATATTGATGCTGCTGTTTCTGCCGTTTCTTCCTTTTTAGCTTGCTCCTCTTCTTCCATTTCCAGCAGTAGTAATTCCTCTTCTGGAGTTAATGGGTCTTCATCCACAGTGGTTTCTACTTCATTATCAGATTGTAAAATTTCCTGGAATTCTTGTTCGCCACTGTCCTTTTGTACAATANCAGGCTGTTGCTCAGCAACGGCACTCTCCGCAATTTGTTCAATTTCGTCCGTGATCGGATCTACTGTTGTCGTCAGAGTGTTTTCAATTAACTGGTAGAGTTCTTCGTCAGTTATTGATCCTTCTATCACATCCTGGGAAGCTTCAGCACCTTCTATTTCTGTGTCAGATTTCTGCTCTTCTAAGGAGCTTAAATCGACGTCCATATCACTTTTTATATCCACTGCCCATCCGCAAAGTTTCGCTGCCAGCCTTGCATTTTGTCCCTCTTTACCAATGGCTAATGAAAGGTGTCGGTTAGGCACTATAGCTACAGCCGTCCCGTTGTTCTGGTCCACATCTACTCTAAGTACTTCTGACGGGCTAAGTGCGTTTTGAATATATCGATTGGGGTCTTTGTTCCATTCGAGAATATCTATTTTTTCTCCCTGCAGTTCGTTAACTATACTTTGAATTCTCACTCCTCTNAGTCCAACGCATGATCCCACTGGGTCTACACCGTCTTGCTTTGCTCTAACAGCTACTTTGCTTCTAGATCCGCTTTCTCGGGCTATTCCCACTATTTCCACTGCGCCGTTGTAGATTTCAGGAACTTCTTGNTCAAATAATCTGCGCAATAAAATTTCATCTGCCCTTGACACGATCAGCTCAGGNCCTCTAATCGATTCTTTGTCAATTGCCTGAAGCAAAACTTTTATCTTTGACCCCTGCCTATACCTTTCGGAGGATACTTGCTGGCTTACTGGCAGGAGAGCTTCAGTCCTGCCGGTATCCACAACGATTTTATTAGGTTCGATTCTTTGGATTGTTACCGTGATAATTTCGCCTTCCCTACCTTCATATTCGGATAGGACAATTTCTCTTTCCGCTTCTCTTAATCTTTGTAGCACAACCTGTTTTGCGGTTTGTGCAGCTATCCTTCCAGCACTGTTTGGAATGTTTTGAGTTTTAATCACATCTCCAACGTCAGCNTTTGGATTGTAATTTTGTCTCGCCTCTTCTTTCGTGAGTTCTTGCAGTGGGTCTTCCACGGTGTCAACCACGGTCTTTACAATATCAACTTCGATATCTCCTGAGCCAGGGTCAAGACTCACTGATATGTTATGGCCCTCAGTGACACTATCCTTCTTAAATGCAGATACTAGAGCCGCTTCAATAGCACCCATNACTTTATCTCGGGGAAGATTTCTTTCAGCAGCCAATTGAGTCAAAGCAATAAGGAAATCACTTTTCATNGCTAAACTGCCCCCTTTTTTTTCTCTAAATACNAAAGAAAGTGGGACAGGCCCACTTTCATATTACTACTCTTAAACTAGGCTATCATTATAGCACTGTCACGCCTAATGGAACAACCTAGGACACATATTACTGAAGNCANATAAACCTACCCATATACCTAAACNCACATAAAGAACAATTTGGTCAAAATGAAAGACAAAAAATTGATTTCCGTAGACAGGATAACTCTCCTCGGGTTTTGTCTCTTAATGGTCGGAGCCATTGGGTTTTCCTTTTCCTGTACACGAAGCGAAGATGAGGTCGTTGTATTTGCAGCAGCAAGCCTCACAGAAGTTTTGAATGAAGTGAAAAAAAGATATGAATTGGAGTACTCAGCTACTGTTCAATACAATTTCGGAGGCTCCCAAGGTTTGGCGATAGAATTATCAAAAGGGTCTCCCGGAGATGTTTTTATTTCTGCGGGCACTCCCCCCATGAAATTTTTGACTGAACAATCTGATGTCGAAATTTCAAGTACTTCCATAATTGCTCAGAATTCCTTGATAGTGGTAACAAAGTCTGAGGACGTCGAATTAATTAGTTATTCCAGCTTGTTGGATTTGGATCTAATAGCGATAGCAGATCCAAATCTTGCTCCAGCAGGGTTCTACGCTAAACAATCCTTGACACATACTGGATTGTGGACGGGCATTCAGGAAAAACTTGTTTTTGCCGCAGATGTAAGGGCCGCCTTAAATTATGTGAAATCAGGCAATGTGGACGCTGCTATTGTTTATATGACAGATGGCTTGAGTGAACCTCAATTGAAGATCAGGAAAATTATTCCTTTGACCTCTTATACCAATATTTCGTATCCGATTGCAGTGATTCAAAACAAAAAATCT
>PBWI01000079.1 GCA_002728195.1 Chloroflexota bacterium | reverse complement strand
CTAGAACGATTCTGTATAAAAGCCCAGATATACCAATGACGATCAAGGCTATAAGAACATATCCTACTTGTCTGCTCTTCATCGATCTGAATCCTCATCTTTAATGGATTTATCACCTTTGGAACTTCCTCTCATAGACCATTTGTTTCTAAATCCTTTACTCCTACGTTGCAAAAATCGAAAAAGGCCGATAACGATGAAAGCTAAGGGCACCCCACCTATGTTGGAATATTGAACCAAATTTCTGTGGCTATCAGATGAAAAGACCAAACTTCTTTCTGAGACCACTTTAGATCTTACGGAGGCTAAGTTGTCTTCTTGGGCGAGCCAGTCAACTATGTTGAGGGCCAGCAGCACATTGTTGTTGAATCGGGTGGCCGTTTCGGAAATCCAGTCTGCATCACCGGTGATAACCATTCTAGCCCCGCTGGAGTGTTCTAAGGCTACTCCAAGGTCACTAAGGACAAAATTATCTCCGGTTACTTCAGAAAACGTAGGTGAATTTGGACGCAAATTCCGCAAATTCATGTCGATGAACCCGAATTCTGTGGTTGATATAAGCGGGGTAGTCGTAAAAGGAGAATCGGGTAAATCCAATATTCCAACTGTACTGGCCCATGGCATAACTACACTGCTGACCTCTCCTCCAATTTTACTGTCGACGACATCTGCCTTAACCCAATAGGGGTATGGGAGGTAGACACTACGCGCTCCTCCGGTTCCAAAAGCTAGAGTTTCATTGGATTGCAGATCAAAAACTAAATCAGATTCCACTGAAATGCCGAATTCAGACAATACAAAGTCTGAAGAGCTATCCCGATTGGTTATTCCCGCCAACTGATTAAAGTCAACGAGGATAGGTTCTATTGCGATAAATGCCTTCCCCCCACCATATATATAGTTCTTGATGGATTCTCGGTGTGTTTCCCCTATTCGTGACTTGGGGGAAGCAATAACTATTACATCTACGGCCTCTAGGTCTATTGGGACTCCTTCTTCAGTTGGGATAGTTCTTACTTGGTATTGTTGGTTCAGAACGGAAGCAAAAGATTGCAACTCTCCCGATATATCCATTTCTTGGTGCCCTGATAAGAATCCAATAGTTTTCTTCTGAGTCCTGTCGTCGAGCATTTTATTTATCAAGCTGGCTAGGCGGTATTCAAAGCCATCTACAGTTTGAATGAAAGGAAGCACTTCTCGTTTGTCTAAATAAGTTAACCCAATTCCCATGTATCCAGTTTTGATCTGGAGTTCTCCTTGAGATCTGACATTAAATTGGATTGGCGGAATACCCGCGTTTGTCGCCTTTTTTAGATCCTTTTCATCGTCTTCGGGAAAGTGTCTAGCAATCTTGATCATGCCGTCTGAACTGGATTCGACGTCGTCCAAAAAATCATTTATATCTCTAGAAACGGGAGAGACCTGGACCGGGGGATCTTTTGACATAAACACATCTATCGTCAATAAGTCGTCTAGTTCTCCTACAATTTCCTTGGTCGCGGGGCTTAATGTGAAAATTTTGTCTTCTGTTAAATCCAATCTGCCCTTAATGGAAGTTCCGAACCATCCAATCAGGATACTCAATATAATGAAACCGGTCACTCCAAGCTGTAGATTCCGATATTGCGGGGTCCGATGGCTAAGAGTACGACTTCTGATTATCAAGAAAGTAGCGCTTAAAAAGGTTGAAATTAAAGATAGGAAATAAAGAATGTCTCTAAGATCTATAATCCCTCTGCCTATATTGTCAAAGTGAGTTATAGGGCTCAATAGCTGTAGTAAATTGGCAGCTGTTGAAGGTAAAGTGACAGCAACTATTTCAAGGCCCATTATCATCAGGGCCATACTCACAGTTAATCCTAGGATAAAAGAAACAATTTGGTTTCGAGTGAGGCTGGAGGTGAACAGTCCTATAGAAACTAAAGAGCCAGCAAGAAAAATACTGCCTATATACTGGGATATAGAAGCACCCCAATCTAAATCACCCGCACTTGTAAGTGTTAGAGGTATCCCTATCGTTGCCAAAATAGCGATTGATACAAACAACAATCCGGAAGTGAATTTGGCTAAAAGAACAATCCAACCTCTAATTGGTTGAGTAAGCAATGTTTCCAAAGTACCGTCACGTTGTTCCTCAGAAAGTAACCTCATAGTGGCTGCTGGTATGAAAAGTGCCAATAGCCATGGCAAAGAAGGCTTGTCGATTGCGAAATCGACAGTAAATAAAGGCCTTAATGAAGCTTCCCCAATCAATAAAGCCGACTGGAAAAATGACCATGAAAGCATAGCTACAAAGACAACTATTAGGATATATCCAGTAGGTTGATCAAAATATCCTTTCAGATCTTTTTTAATTAAAGCGATAAAAGGAAATCTCATGACCCTTGTAGTGTCCTTTCCGCTTCATTCTCTGATGTGAGGGTGTGGAACACATCTTCAAGTCGCATACGTTCTTCATGCAGTTCCCATAGCACCCATCCCTGACTAGCGGCCATACGAAATATGTCAGGTCTAGGATCTTCTGACCCTGACAAATTAACGATGTATCTTTTCCTTTGATCGATTGGGTCTAACCTTTCGACAGAGTCCACAGCATCTAACGATCCCAGACCGGACTCTATCTGGTTCCCTTCCGCCTCGACGTAAATTTTTCTAAGTCCCGGAGTAAGTTGGAATATTTTGTCGACTGGGCTGTCCGCTACTAGTTGACCCCGATTGATGAGTAAGACTCGCTCACAAGTGTTCTCTACCTCTTGCATCACGTGAGTAGTAACTAATACAGTTCTATCTCGGCCTAGTGATTTGATCAAATCCCTCATGGACATTCTTTGGTTGGGGTCTAATCCTTCCGTAGGCTCATCGAGGATTAGAATTGAAGGGCGGTGGATAATAGCACCTGCTAGTCCTACTCTTTGGTGGTAACCTTTGGATAATTCGCTTATAGGTCGGTAAAAAACTTCTTGTAACCCAGCTTCTTCAACGGTTTGGTCAAGATTGTTAGATCTTTCATTTCCGGAAAGCCCTCTTAGATCAGCGATGAAATCTAAATATTCACTTACAAGAAGGTCCTCGTATAGAGGATTGTTTTCTGCTAAATAGCCAATACTTCTTCGCGTAATGAGATCATTTTCGGAGTTATCCGTCCCATTGATTAAAACCTTCCCAGAGTCTGGCGTGTAATAGGAAGTGAGCAATCTCATAGTGGTGGTTTTGCCCGCGCCATTTGGCCCTAAAAACCCTACGATTTCCCCTTTCTGTATAGAGAAAGATAAATTGGATACCGCCTTGTGGGGTCCAAAGCTTTTACTGACACTCTCCACGGAAATAGTGACATTGGGGTCAATGACATTGTTAATCTCGTTGGTTGGCTCTGATTCAGTATTAGTGGACATGTGACTTTNCCTTAGGGCGNATATGTCACCCGCCCTNNGGAGAATTCCTATTTAATCATCAAACGGTGCAGGTAATTTGGGTGGGTCTAATTCAGTTATTAGGGATTCAGTGGTCAAAACCATACCGGCAATACTGGCTGCATTTTCCAAGGCTGATCTGGTCACTTTAACCGGGTCGATAACTCCGAACTCGTACATACTCCCGTATCGGTCGTTTTCAGCATCAAAACCGTAATCGTCACTTCCCTTTTTGATTGCGTCCAATACTACAGCTCCACTAAAACCTGCATTCTGAACGAGAAGTTCAACAGGTGCGCCTACGGAATCCAAAACGATCCGAGCACCAGTAGCTTCATCAGAATTATCGGAGAAATTACTTCTTAGGTCTTCTGCAATTCTGATNAGAGAGGTTCCACCCCCAGGCAAAATCCCTTCTTCCATTGCTGCCCTTGTGGCAGATAATGCATCTTCAACTCGCTGTTTTTTTTCCTTTAGTTCAATCTCAGTTGCGGCTCCCACTTTAATTATCGACACCCCTCCCGAAAGCCTTGCTGCTCTTTCTTCCAACTTCTCTCTGTCGTAGTCAGATTTTGTTTCTTGAGCTTGGGCCTTTATGTTGCTTACTCTATCGTCTATTAAACTTGCTTGCCCTCCACCTTCCACGAAGGTTGTGGAGTCTTTGGTAGAAATTACTCTCCGGCAGCGGCCTAGGTCTGATATTTCAACGGATTCCAGAGTTCGACCCGTTTCACTGCTAATAACAGTTCCACCAAACAAAATAGACATGTCTTCCAACATGGCTTTTCTTCTATCTCCAAATGCCGGAGCTTTGACTCCTAAGCAGTTCAAAGTACCTTTCATCTTATTCACCACAAGGGTTGCTAAGGCTTGTTCTTCAATATCTTCTGCGATGAGTACCAACTCTCGACCAACAGCACTAAATTTTTCCAGGAATGGGACGAGATCTTCAATGGTGGAAATCTTCTCAGAGGTTATGAGAATGTAAGGTTCACTCAGCTCTGTGACCATCCTGTCTTGATCAGTGACGAAATATGGGGATAGATATCCTCTATCTATTTCCATTCCTTCCACATACTCCACTTCGTAGTCTAAGCCCCTTGATTCTTCAACGGTTACTACGCCGTCTTTACCAATTTTACTCATTACTTGTCCTATCAGTTCGCCCATTTTCTCATCGTGAGCGGATAGGACAGCAACTTGAGAGATTTGATCGTCATCTGTGACTGTTTTGGACATAGCAATTAATTTTTCTGTCATGGTATCGACAGCTTGATCAATACCTCTTTTCAGGGCCATTGGGTCCGCTCCCGCTGCTATGTTNTTAAANCCGTGCTTGAGGATGGCTTGAGCCAATATGGTTGAAGTAGTAGTNCCATCCCCAACATCGTCATTAGTTTTTGAAGCTGCTTCTTTTAACAGTTGAGCTCCCATATTCAAGAAAGGTTCTGGAAGTTCGATTTCTTTAGCGATAGTGACGCCATCACTGCAAACTTGTGGTGGGCCAAACTCCTTCTCCAGGATTACATTTCGGCCGTTTGGTCCTAATGTAATCCCAACTGTGCGAGCCATGAGATCAATCCCTTCCATCAATTGGGAACGGGCATCCTCTTTAAATTGGAATTGCTTTGGCATTCTAAAACCTCATCAAATTTCTATTAATCAAGATGTTAAATGATACTAAAACTTTCGGTTGAATTTAAGAGGTTGCATTATCCAAAGCTTTTTTTACAGCTGCTGGGGACATAGGCANTTCTCTCATTCTTACTCCNGTNGCGTNATAAAGGGCATTAGCCATNGCTGCCAATGGNGGTACCAAAGGAGATTCACCAACTCCTCNCACTCCGAATGGATGACCAGGATTAAAGACTTCCACTACAACGGGATCTATCATTGGTANATCCAGACTTGTTGGCATTCTGTAGTCCAGCAAACTTGAGTTCATGACCTTACCATCATCGCTCATNAAATATTCNTCNTTAAGTGCCCATCCNATTCCTTGGGCCGTACCCCCTTGNATTTGGCCTTCCACATAGTCAGGATGNATGGCCTTTCCAACATCNGTAAATGGGGTGCATCTTAAAATCGTTGTCTTGCCTGTCTCAGGATCTACTTCTACGTCGACGAGCATCGCGGCATAAGAACCCCCGACTCCACCTGGATTTACTCCGGCACTTCCTACGATAGGGCCTCCCGTTCCGTTTGAAGCAGAAGCAATCTCTTTGAAGGTTAATTTGAGTTCAGGATCTGATTTGTGCTGGGCAATACCATCTGTGTACTCGACTTCATCTTCTTTGGCATCCCAAACAAGGCTTGCTCGTTTGATCATTTCTTTCTTGACCTCTTGAGCAGCCTCATAAGCGGCCCAACCTGACTTAAAGGCGACTCCACTACCTCCAGTTACTGAGGTATAGCCAATGGAATCGGTGTCGGCAACTTGCGGGTTTACATCTTCGATTGGAATCGATAAAACTTCAGCGAGCTGTTGCGCAATCGCAGTTCTTGAACCACCAACATCCACTGATCCTTCTGATAAATTAACCACCCCGTCTGGAGTCACCGTTGCAACGCAAGCCGCTGGTCCGGTGTTGTTTCTCCAGTATCCAAAGGCGATCCCTCGTCCTCTCAATTTACCTTCTTCTTGTTCTAGGGGACTTTGGTAATGATCGTGATTCTTTACAATTTCGGATAATTCGATCATTCCTATTTTGCCGTTTACTACTCCATCGGACCTTCTTGTACCTTCCTTCGCAGCATTCAGCAAACGTAAGTCGACAGGGTCGATGTTTAGTTGTTCAGCTATTTCATCCATTACCGTTTCGACAGCTAAAGCCCCTATTGGAGCCCCAGGAGCTCTATAAGCAGTGGTCTTTGGCTTGTTGTCAACGACATCATATCCATCGAGAAGGAGATTATCGATGTCGTAAGGTGACAGCATGCAGGCTGTGGCTCCACCAATGGGAGAACCAGGGAAAGCACCAGCCTCAAAGGCTAGGTACCCTTGAGCTGCTGTTATTTTTCCGTCATTTGTCACACCAATTTTCACTTTGACATAGCTTCCCGATGTTGGGCCAGAAGCTTCAATTACCTCAGCCCTAGTCATGAACATCTTTACTGGGTTACCAGTTTTTTTAGAAAGGAGCGCTGCTAATGGTTCTAGATAGCACGGAAGCTTGCCTCCAAAACCTCCACCAATTTCCATAGGTACGATGGTTACTTTTGAAACAGGTAACCCCAGTACTGTGGAAACTTGGTCTCTTATTCCGAAATGGCCTTGACTACTACACCAGATCGTGACGTGTCCGTCTGATCGCCATGAAGCTGTTCCATTCTGAGGCTCAATATAGCCTTGGTGCACCGTTTTGGTTCTGTATTCTCTTTCTACAACCAGATCGGCTTGCTTAAACCCTTTTTCAACATCTCCGAGGACATATTGGTCATGGCTGGCTATGTTTGAATTGTGAACCTCGTCGCCTGACAAAGAGGCGAATTTTATGGTTTCGTGGAGAATCGGAGCATCTTCGGCCATTGCAGATTCCACATCCGTTACTGATTCCAGAACCTCATAATCAACTTTAATCAGAGATAAAAGTTCCTCAGCTTCATGGAGACTACTGGCAGCAATAGCTGCAACAGGATGACCTTTGAATAAAACTTTATTGGAGGCCAAAATTCTGTCTCTTACGTATTTCATATTGGCGTACAGATCCTCTCCTACCTCAGCAGGTTTGTCAGGTAAAGGGGATAAATCTTGAGATGTGACCACTGCCTTTATGTCAGGATGAGATAAAGCTGCAGATAAATCTATGGATTTAATTCGTGCGTGAGCATGTGGGCTTCTTAATACCTTTCCGAATAGCATTCCAGGTAGATTTAAATCTGCCCCATATTGAGCCTTACCGGTGACTTTATCTGCCCCATCGTGTCTGACAGGTCTTTTGCCGATAACGCCGTAATTTTCTGGTGTTTGTGTTGCCAATTCAAAACTCCTTAAGAGATTCTAAAACATGAAAACCAAGAGAAAAAACCAGTCATGATTTTAACATAAGGAATGAACATCCGTAGCTATGAACTTATTGTTTATTACCCTCAAAAACTAGGAAACCGCATATTTTTGTAAGTTATCTTCGTTGAATGTTAGTCCTAATCCTGGTGTTTGAGGGAGAACAATCTCCCCGTTTACTACGTTCGGTTCTTCATTGAACATTGCAAATGTCCACGGCATATGTTCCACGTATGTGCCGTTTGGACAAGCTGCTAGACAATGCATTAGGACTTCAGTTGCAAGATGAGTTACAACCGGTAAATTATAGGATTCGGCCAAATGTGCAGCCTTCATCCATTGAGTTATACCTCCGGCTCTTAAAAGATCCACCATTACTATGTC
>PBWI01000078.1 GCA_002728195.1 Chloroflexota bacterium | reverse complement strand
GAAGCTGCTGTACAAGAGATTGAGGCAAAGCGAGATGAACTTTATGAAGAGCGTATGGCTCCGATTGAAGGTGAACTAGCCGCGATCGATGAAGAGATANANGATAAGTTTGCTTCAATNGAAGGTTTGTATCAGCAACAAGAAGAGTTAGCNGCTCANCTTGAGGCACTTGANGAGCAAGTCAAACAGNTGGATAAAGAGGCTGAATTTGGTNTNCTNAGNGTAATAAGTGGCGCTATAGAAAATGCTGAGAAATTNGAGCAAAATCCAGCNTCATTAGCTGGTGCAGCAGGAGTCTCCTTAACAGACTTCCTACCAGCTCCTCCTTCACGAGATTAGATATGTAACCCTCTAGGAAGGAGGGAAGGAAAGTAGCCGGCANCTNTTNNAANAGNTGCCGGCTACTTTTTTGTTATAGGTGNGGAAANGAAATTTTGTAATTGATATTCCCCAANCTTGGTGNGNGNTTTTACTTGNCCAAGGAAGATTGGACCNCCTACAATGGNCACTTGTATAAGAGGAGTCATCAATGAGTTTNATTAAAATGTACGGTACAACCTGGTGTGGAGATTGTACTAGAGCAAAGTCGTTCTTTGACCGTAATNAAATAGATTATGATTGGACAAATGTTGACGATGAACCTGAATTTCAAGAATATATAAAAAANTTNAATAATGGNAATCAAAGAGTACCNACAATCGTATTTTCTGANGGATCAATTNTAGTCGAACCGACTGACGAAGAGCTAGCGGATAAGNTGAACATTTAATTCAACTTATCTATCTCTAGCATCATGTTGATATATTCCTATTAAACTACCTTCTTCTGATACTACATTGGTATATGGGAATTTAACNGTCAAAGTGCAAGCATGACCTGGTGCGGCGAGCACAAAGTCACCCACGTTTAATGACGCTCCATTTAACTTGACCACAGCATGTTCCTCGTTTTGTAAAACAAGTTCCGTTTCTTGATGATGGATTAATTTGAATCTATGTTCTAAAGGTTGATCTGAAGAACAAGATTTTGATCCTATGTCAACAGTCGCGGTATCCATTTCAGTATCATCATCCACAACTTGACCCAAAACTAAACTNGCTATTTGAAACCCTAGCTCTNCCATTTCAGCATTGCGTGTATCCCAATAAATCCAGGTACCTGGGGTAGGTCTAATGTAGGGATGGTCCGCATAATGTTGAAAAGACCATGATCCTCCGGCAAGGTTGTCTTTGACCTGAATACCTGAATCACTCGCGGATTTCCAAATTTCCTCCATTTTCTCTATATTTTTTTGGACTATTCGGCTCCTTTGCTGAAAATCCGGTATATACAGCGTCTCTCCGTCAAAAACATGTATNCCCATAGGTTCTACCCCTATGGTTTTGTCAATCGCTTGATAGAATTGAACAGCGCTCGAACCGGGTTGCACACCTGTACGTCGCATTCCGGTATCAAGATCCATATACGTTCCGATGTCCTTATGGGCATTTTTAGAAGCTTCTGATAAAAGATTCAGATGTGTTTGAGTGCTGGCNATAGCTCGAAACTCTGTTTCAGGAAATGATTTAATTAGGCTCGTAAACCTATCTAGTTTCCGTGGATGTACCATAGGATAAGCTATGATTATTTCATTAGCACCACATTCTGCCACAATCTCAGCTTCCTTTAAGGTGGCGCACTTGTACGATTTAATTCCTCTAATAAGTTGCATATTCAAAATATCAGAAGATTTATGCGTTTTAGCATGTGGAACGATATTCTCTGGATTACCACAAAGGCGAATGATTTCATCAATGTTTTGTTCGACAAGGTGTGGATATGTAATCATAGCGGGAGTATCTAAAGAATCTGGATTCAATAACTTATATTTATCCTGAATCATCACTGCTCCTAGTTATTCAAATAGCTTGGTTTTCTTTAGCTATCTAAAAAAGATTTAATCGATTCCGAATCTAAAAGTGGATATATGTCAAATTTCGCTGGCACGATTTCAGACCACTCATTCAAAAGACCATGGAGAATCTCATTTGAGTCTACATCAAAAATAGCTACAGCACC
This sequence comes from Chloroflexota bacterium, assembly GCA_002728195.1. Classification (GTDB taxonomy): domain Bacteria; phylum Chloroflexota; class Dehalococcoidia; order Lucifugimonadales; family UBA826; genus UBA11996. Next base: position 6,364 of record PBWI01000078.1, on the reverse strand, counting down.
TCTCCCTGTACGCGCATAGAAACTTGAAGCCAAACCTTTATCTAATTTATCTTGCGCCCACGGCCAATATTTACGCCTCTGATCCTTAACTTCNGATGGTTTTTGAGGNTTTGGTGAACTAATTACTAGAAATAACATGATTGCTCCTGTATCGGAAATTATATACTCAGGTAGATTCAAATTTGTGAATTGAGTTAAAAAGAAAAAGGATTATTTGTTATGGACCCAAAAAGTCTAAAGGAACTTCAATCTTCGGAACATTCTGTGTTTTTCTATGGCGACGATGCGCCATCAAGTAACATTCAATTTATAAATCAGTTAAAAGACATTTCAGATACAAGAAAAATGGCTGAGGACAATTATTCTATTGGCGGTGAAGTCGCAGAATTGGAAACAATCATGGCAGAAAAATTAGGAAAAGAAGCTAGTGTATTTTTCCCGACTGGGACCTTAGCAAACCATATCGCGATTAGACAATTAGGCCTCTCTAGAGGAAGAGCTATAGTTCCTAAACAAAGTCANATATATCAGGATAGTGGAGATTCAGTACAACAACTNAGTGGAATGAATCTCGTTCCTCTTGGCGGAGACAATCCATANTTCGANCTACCTGANCTGGAAGAAGCTTTAGATAGCTCGATAAGTGGACGAGTGGTAAATCCAGTGGGAGTTGTGGTTATTGAGACTCCGGTAAGNAGATGCTTTGGAAGATCTATGCCATATGAAAAAATGCTAGCNNTAACTGAATATTGTAGGGAGCAAGGCATATCTACTCATCTTGATGGAGCTAGGCTTTTCATAGCCAGCGCCTTTACAAAAGTTTCGTTGAAAGAATACAGCTCTCTTTTTGATACTGTGTATATATCGATGTGGAAATATTTTAGGGCCCCTTATGGCGCGGTTTTGGCAGGATCAAAAGAGTTTTGTGAAAACCTCTTTCACGTTCGTAGAATGTTTGGGGGTAGCTTGCCTTTTTCTTCTCTTTCAGCAGCTTTAGCCCTTAACGGCCTTAGTCAGTTTGAAGAAGATGCACCGTTGGCGGTAAATCGATCTAACGAACTCTTCGCATTGCTCGGCAAAATTCCAAATATAAAAGTGAATCGTTATGAAGATGAATCCAATATCATTCCCATCGAGTTTGATAGCAACGTGAATCTTGAGAATTTGAGTAGAAATTTAAGATCGGAAGGGGTCATCATAAACACAGAAACAAACAGTCAAAACATCATACATCTCACAATAAATATGACTATTTTAAGAAAATCTGCNCAAGACCTTTACAAAATATTTAAAAATGCTCTGCAAGCATCATTGAAAGNGTAACCTTATTATCAGGAATACTTGCCTTTNATCTGNGGGGCAGTATCACTATGCCCTTGTTCCTCTCGTTCTAATCTTGTGGCTCTTTCCCACTCTCTTTTNAGATCATCGCGAACATTNAGGGTCAAAAGTCCCATACCTTCCCCTTCCAGGGTCACTACATCCCCATCCATAATCGGACTGAGACCTCTGTGGTTAGTTCCAGTAGCCAAAACATCTCCAGGATTCAAAGTATGGATTGAAGTTATCCATTCCAGTGCTTGGGGAATTTTATGCGCCATATCGTCTGTGTTGAAGTTCTGTTTTAGCTCCCCGTTGACGTGCAATTTAATTTGCAAATTTTGCGGATCATCAATTTCATCAGCAGTGACAAGATAAGGTCCCATTGGAGCGAAAGTATCTCGCGATTTCATTTGAAAAAACACGCCACCACCACTCGTTAATCCTCTAGCAGACATATCGATGAAATTCATATACCCAAATATGTAGTCGTATGCATCTTTCGCTTTTATTTGAGTAGCTTTTTTACCTATGATCAAAGCCAACTCTGCTTCAGGTTCAAATATTGTTGCAGGTACGTCTGGCAAAACAATAGTGCCTCCATCTGGCAAAACCGCATTTGGAGATTTTGGGAAAGCATTAATTGGGGCGGGTTCTTCCCTGGTGCCATCTTCCATGTAGTTAACTGCCATACAAACGATGTTGTGTGGATTAGGAACAGGGGAATCGAAAACCACCGACGAAATATCCACTCCATCCTCAGAGGCCACCAATTTTTCTATTNCAGGCCTGTAATCATCAAATGACTCAATTATTCTATTGAGCAACCCCTGTGCATGATTATGCTCGTTCACAGGAACTGCTTTAGATATATCTACAATCTTGTCGCCTTTGATAACACCCAATGTAAAGTTATTGAAAAATGCTAATTTCATACCTGATAATCCTCCTTTCAGAAAACGTTTCCAAAACGCTGTTCGTTAGCATATCATTAACCTAACGAATAAGGGTTATAAAAATTAGGAGGGGAGTTATGCCTTCAGTAGCAGGGTTGGGACACGTCGGAATCTATACACACGATCTGTCAAAAATGCGAGATTTCTATTCTCGTGTAATGGGTCTTGAAATTACTGATGAAGAGATTGAAGAAAGAGGCATTGTGTTCATGTCCTCCAAACCAGAAGAAGAGCATCATGAATTCGTTTTGATGAAAGGACGAGATGTCCCTGAAGGATCCAAAATGGTTCAACAGATATCTTTTTATGTAAATGAACTGTCAGAGTTGAAGGATTTTCACCAGATCTTTTTGGATGAAAAAGTTCGTATTGAAAGAACTGTGAGCCATGGAAATGCGTTTGGAATGTATGCATTGGACCCAGAAGGCAACACTATCGAGATATACTATCGAACCGGTTTTCCCGTGCCTCAACCATGTGCAGACCCCGTCAATTTACAGGACTCAGAAGAATCTCTTATTGCCCAGGCGAAATCTAGAATTCCTGCTTAGGAACTTTGAGAATTTCCTGGCCAACCGCACAACTGGAAAAGCGTCATGCGCTCCTTGATGCTGTGCGTCTTACGAAAGACGATATAGAAACTCACTTCAAGGAATCTGAGGAACAAGGCCACTTGGCTCAAGCTACCGCTGACGCATTGCTCACTGCAGGTTTACTAGGTTTGAAACTTCCATCAGAGCTAGGCGGTGCAGAAGCAGACCCAGTAACTCAAATGATTGTTATAGCAGAACTCGCCTATATAGATACCTCAGCCGCCTGGTGTACGATGGTCTCAGCTACTAATGTAGGATCAGCTGGAGCATTTCTACCTGACAAAGGGATAGAACAAGTTTTCAAAAAAGGAAAGCATCCCATGATAGCCGGTGTAGGAATGCCTTTCGGTGAAGCGAGAAAAATAGATGAAGAATCTTTTGAAATTACAGGCAAATGGCCTTACGGGAGCGGCATAAAAACTTCTAGCTGGGTCACAGCTGGAGCCAAGGTGAATCAAGACTTAAATCCTATTGAAATACGGGCTATATTGCGGAAGGATGAAGTTCGAATCATAGAAAATTGGGATGTTTCAGGTCTTAGAGGTAGTGGAAGTAATGATTTTGTAGTTGAGAATGTGAAAATACCAAATTATATGACTTGGGCAGGAGATGATTCACCCAAGCGAGGCGGAAATTTATATAATATACAGAGACCCGCCTTTGTTGTTTTTGGCCACACTGGAATAGCCTTAGGTACCGCCAGAAGAGCTCTGAAGGAAATCACAAAATTCTCTCAAGATAAGGCAAGAAGATGGCCAGGGCAAAGTACTATATCTTCCAATGCAATATTTCAATCAGACATTGCGCAACTAGATCTAAAATTACGTGCAATGAATGCTCTTGCTTCACAGGAATTCGAAGAAGTGTGGCAGTATGCACAGCAAGGTAAAAAATTATCTAAAAAAGACCAAGCAAAAATCAGAGCGGTTGGCTCTTGGGTAACTAAAGAATCATTAGATATCGTGACTAAATCCTTTCAGTATGCCGGTGGGACCGCACTAAACAGAAATAATTCACTGCAACAGTGCTTTAGAGATATGTATGCTGCAGCGCAACACTTTATGGTCAGTGGAACCCATTTTGAATCCTATGGAAATGAATATCTAAAATCATAAATGATCTCAATAATTTCTCAAAAGCTGCTTGGTCCCGCGATGGCATACCCTGCTTATCGAGCTTATTGGCTTGGAACTTTAGCCTCAGTAATTGGTTTCCAAATGTTGAATTTCAGCCAATTTTGGATCATGCGTGAATTAACAGAATCACCTTTATATCTGGGGTATGTTGGATTGGCAAATGCCGTTCCGGCTATTGTTTTGAACATTTTTGGAGGGGTGTTGGCAGATAGGTTAGATCGAAAAAAATTGATTAGCATCACTCAAACAATAAATGGTGCACTTATATTAATTTTGTCTGGTCTAACCTTCGCAGGGGTTATCCAGGCTTGGCATGTAATAGTTCTTGCCTTCCTAGCAGGAGCCATTAATGCTTTTGACCAACCCGCAAGGCAGGCTTTGTACCCAAGTCTAATTGATAGGTCCGTTATGATGAATGCGGTAGCACTTAATTCAGCAATATGGACTGGGACTCGAATAATAGCACCGGCCATAGCAGGAATAATTATTTATTTAACCAACACGGGTACTTCTTTTTTAATTTCAGCCTTAGGGTTTTTTACTATGGCTGCTATTGTTCTCTCTCTAAGTATTCCAAAGGATCAGTCTGATATTTCACAATCACCCAAGAAAAATGATCTATTTGAAGGGATCCGATTTATATGGAAAAACAACATATTCTTGATACTAATTTGCATCACATTTTTTAATAGTTTCTTTGGTATGTCCTATATTCCCATGATGCCTGTATTTGGGGTTGATATCCTGGAAGTTGATGCTGATAAACTCGGCATTTTAATGGGATTAAGTGGCGTCGGAGCCCTCATGGCAACAATGATTATTGGGCGAACGGGAAATTTCAAACAAAAAGGCCTATTAATAATTGTGGGGTCTTTACTATTTGGTATTTCAATAACCGTTTTCGCTTTCACTTCAATGCAATATGGAAACTATTACATAGCGCTTGCTCTTCTTTTCATCGTTGGTGCTAGTAGCTCAACCTACATGATATCAATAATGAGTTCGCTACAAATGTTAGTTCCAAACCATATGAGAGGCAGGGTCATGGGATTCTATGGGATAACTTGGAGCATTATGTATCTTGGAGGAATGTATGTTGGTTCCTTGGCGAGATATATAGGGGAAGACGGGAACGGAGTCCCAATTGCTGTTGCGATAGGAGGTTTCCTTGTAGCTATTTTCGCAATAGGGCCATTTTTCATGAACCGAAACGTCAGGAACCTTGGAACCATATTGCAGACACACCAAATAGAAACACGTACCGCTTAAGTTGACCAAAATTAGGTTGCAATTGGTTATCTGGGACCTATAACATTCGACACTTAACTTCCTAATTAAAAGTTGAGGCTTTGTAATGATTGAATTTTTGTGCACGGTTCAGGAAGGATGTATACCCGAAAATATGAGAGAAGAATTGGAGTCAGCTATTGAAAAGACATCCATTTCAATACTAGGATCAGCTAAAGGTCCCTTCAGCATTTCATGGACAGAGATACCAAGAGATTTTGGTTTTCGCGGTGGGAAACCTACCACGACATCCCACGTCAGAGGCCAAATACCTGATGGATGTGATTCAGAAACAAGAGAACGACTGATGAAAGAAATCGGAGCAAGATGGTACGATATCACTGGCCAAACCGAAGATGAGTTAATAGTAGCGGCTAGAGACGAAGGTTGGAAAGGAAATACAATCACAAGTAGCTAGGAGAATGCTGTAATGCCACTTTATCGATGCATAATTCCAAAAGATTCCTTAGATTATGACCAAAGACAGGAAATTGCTGAAGCTTTTACCAATGTTCATTGTGGTATATCTGCTGCGCCAAGAAGTTTTGTACACGTTTGGTTCATCGAATCTGGTGACGGTGATAGAGTCAAAGACTCACATGGGGATGGGTTTCTCGATTATAAAACTGATTACTATATAGCTGGTGGTAACAGAGCTGGCAGACCTCCAGAAGTTAGGCAGGAAATATTAGGAGGGCTGATAGAAAAATTCTGTGAAATCTCTGGGGTAGATTCCAAAGATGTGAGTGGACATATAAGTGAGGGTCCAGCTTCATGGACAATGGAGGCAGGGCACGTACTTCCAGAGCCAGGAGAAGAGCCGGCCGAATGGTATGAGCATGCAACGATACCGGGATAAGTTGCTGAATTTTTTTTAAGATTAAAACAAACTGACTCTACCAAGAGTACACCTTCTTGAAGTGAAGGAATATTGAGAGATAGATTATTGTTTACGGGTTCCCTGTCAAGTTCCTCACCACTGGACAAACATTGGCATCACCACATGGGTATAGCCTTCTTTCCCAGTAGCTCTCACAACTCCTGGACTTGAGGCTGAAGTCATCTCGAATGC
>PBWI01000077.1 GCA_002728195.1 Chloroflexota bacterium | reverse complement strand
ATTTCTGGACAGAATGTCTAATCAGTTTGGACAAATGCGTTATGAATATACTGGCCCCGTTGGATTACTGCTGGCATTGGTTGCCATTGGCACTTTAGGTATTTTTAGTACCTTGAGATTGCGAAATCGCAGAACATCTTGGCTTGCAGGTTCTAGTGAAGNTCAAGTTATCTATGATCAAATAACTGAACTAGATAACCGGCANAATGAAAACGATTTGGACGAGCGCCTGTATAGGGATAGAAGAGATCATTTGATGAAAAGACTNAGGGTAATTTCCGAAGAAACTCAGTGCGATTAAGACAGCTTTTAGAAGAAAATTCGTGTATTGTTAGAAATAGCCNCCTTACCAAAGGTATCAACCAAAACAATACGAATCGAGAGATANNCTAGAAGAAAATGATTAGCACGATAATTCTAACTGGATCTTGCCCNAGGTGTGGTACGGGTACCTTGACCAATGATGAAGATATGTTTGGTGTGAGGATTTTTTGTGTAATGTGCGGTCACAATAGAGATTTAGGAAAATTGCCGGTTAAGGTGAAAAATATTCGAGATCTGGTATTGGCAGTTTTGGAGAGTGACAGAATCGCCCTCCAAAAACAACGAGCAGCTAGCTATCCTCCCTCCGTATATGGCTAAATCAGGTTTGAAACTACCTAGTCTATAGGTTTATACGACTGCCTAGAATTTATTTTCACAATTTTCCCGAACCCTGGTTTGGGAAAATGTCCTGAAGCAATCAGAGCCTTTTCTTCCTGTATAAAGTTCATCAGAGAAGATCGGGTTTCTGCAGATAGTTTTTTATCATGGTCGGGGCTTGGGCTCCACGAAGATTGTTCCACTTGTGGAGGTATGTGTGCGGCATCTCCAATGATCACTGCTTTTTCTCCATCGGACTCTACTAGTAGACTAGTGTGGCCTGGTGTGTGGCCCGGTGTAGGCATTGTTGTTACCCCTTCAACCAAAGATATTTCNCCATCAAATAATTGCAAACTCCCACTTGATAATAAGGGTTGAACCTGTTCATTAATGTAGTGGAATCCCGGTTTTTCTGCGAGACGACTAAATATCTTCCAGTCTGATTTACTGACCATGTACTTGGCATTAGGAAACGTTTGCTTCCAGTCGCCACTTTCATTTGTCATATTTGTTCCTACATGATCTAAATGTAAATGGGTTAAGAAAACAATATCTATATCATTCGGACTAATGTTAAAAGCGCTTAATTCTGACAATAACGTTTGCTGAACAGGTTGTTCGATATGATGGTCTAATTTTCCAAGTCCAGTATCCACTAGTATGGTTTTGCCAGCCCCAGCAATTACAAAAGAACCAATATTCATTTCAAACTCAGGAAGAGAATAAGATGGATATTGACTCCATGCCTCTATAGTCAGGTCTGGAAAAAATATGTCTCGCTGAAAAACCATATATCCGTCGGATACTGAATATATATTGAAATTTCCTACTTTAACTAAGTTNATGGACATGTTTTACCTACCTTTCCNAAAAATCCCGGGTTACATTTAATCCAAGTTGGCGAATGGACATTAGACAAGGTATTTGTGACTCGAATTTGGTTTGTACCATCTGGATTCATAGTATAAATATCTTTTGAACCTGATCGATCTGACACAAAAGCTATTAAGTTGCCCGTTGGCGACCAAGAAGGCTCTTCATCATTGTATTGATTGTTGGTTAACCTTTTCAGTTCGGTTCGGTCTTTTCTTATCGTGAAGATTTCAGAATTGTTATGCCGTAAAGAACTGAACACGATCCAATTACCATCATGAGACCAATCAGGTTGATGGTCCAAGGCTCTAGCTGTAGTCAATCTTATTGGATTTGTGCCGTCCAAATTAGAAATGAAAATGTCAATATTGTGGTCTCTATAAGTGTTATAGGTTATTCCTCTTTCAGAGATACTCCATTCCTGGACCTGTTCTATAGCTTGTCTGTCACTCAAAGGCCGTTCATTGGTATATATGTCGGTATTACTAATCCTGTTGCTTGTAAAAGTTATGAGATCACCATTTGGAGATAGGGAAGGCTCGAAATCCATGGACCTGAAATTCGTAATATTTTTTTGGGGGCTTGAGGTATAAATATCCAGATAGTTGGAACCTAGACCTGAAAATAGATAACTTGATTTATTTATTGGAGTGGGGTTAAAAANGGATGCCCCAAAATCAGGCTGACTATCCCATTTAATTTCTGAAATAAAATCCCATGTTCCTATAAGTCGACCTGAAGAATTNTCAGAAATAAAACTTAAGGATTGTCCGTTGGGAGAAGCATCAGGGCTTATGCCATGCATTTCTGACAATAGGAGTGCTGGGTTTGGGTTGGCCACGTTAGTAATATAAAGGTGCCTTCCGTCATCGTAGACAAGGTATAACTTTTCATCATAACAACTTACTAGCAACGGCAAAAATATTGCTATAAATAAAATCGTAAGGTACCGATTGATTNTCATATGAAATGACGGTAAGGAAGAGTTATCCACCGTGATAACGAGGTACGATGTGCTTTCCAAGCAAGTTCATTTGGTCGAATGTCATTTCAGGAGGACAGGCTGGCCTTAAGGTGAATTTGGTTGCTCCAGCGTCNATGTAGTTGTCTAAAAGATCAATGAGAATATCGGGCGGGCCAAATGCAGCCACCTCTTTTATGTCAACATCCTCCCTTCGGACGACATTGTAGTTCTTGGCCAAAGCCTCACCTTTTTCGCGAGTATCAGCAAAGCAGAAGCTTATTAATGCACCATAGTGGTCGTCTTCAATGTGGTTTCCGAATGTGACAGCCCGTTCTTTAATTTTTGGGATGCTTGTTGATACTTCCTCAGCAGTCGCATACGAAACCAACCAACCGTCACCTATTTTGGCCGTTCTATTGATAGCCGGTTCACTTCTTCCTCCAAACCAAATCGGCGGTAAATCTNTTTGAACTGGCTTAGGCTCAATAGAAACATTATTCAAGGTAAAATGGTTTCCTTTATATGTTACGTTGTTGCCTGACCATAGAAGGCGCATAATATCAACTGCTTCTTCTGTTCTACCCACACGTGATTTTTTGTCTGAGCCACATGCTTCATAGTCATTTTCTGTCTCCGGTCCTAAACCGACAGCAGGTAATGACCTTCCATTGGATATAAAATCCAAAGTAGCAATTTCCTTTGCCAATACGGTTGGGTTCCTTAGAGGCAATGCAATTACGCTGGTGCCAAATTTTAATTTTTTTGTAATTGCAGAGATATATGACATTGCTACTATCGGTTCTAAGGTAAATGTTTCTGACACTATTCGATCGGTGAACCAGAGTGAGTCTATGTCTAATCTCTCCATTTCAGTAACATAATCCCCCAACTGACTGGGGTCGTCGTTAGGAAATGGCCAACCCGACATCGCCATTCCGATTCTAACTTTGTCATATTTTTTACTCATGTATTACCATCCTTCTTAAACGCCTAAGATGTCACAAAGTTCGTAAAAATTCCCAGTCGTGATGTCGGGAACATAGTCTGATTCGTCATAGGGTAAATCATAGCGATTTATGTAGGCTCCTCTGAATCCGCTATGGCGTGCCCCTAAAATGTCGAAAGAATGTGCTGCAACCATCATTATCTGTTGAGGTTCTAGAGATAATTGTTTAGCAGCAAATCTATATACCGAAGGATGTGGTTTAAATTGGCTGACAGTTTCCGCAGAGAGGATCCGATGAAAATCTATACCTATACGGGTTTTGGCTAGATGTTCGAGATAATACTGTTCGCCGTTGGAAAGCATCACTAAATTGTACTTGTTGGAAAGTCTTTTTAATCCATCTATTGAATCTTTGAAAGGGCTCAATACTTGATACGATTTCATAAATTCATCTAGCTGATCGTAGCTAAATTCAACCTTTAGGCTTCTTAGTGTGTACATTAAAGCTCTTCGCTTGACAGCCAAATAACCACTGTGTCCCAGCATCAACATATTATCTTGATACTGCTCTATCCTTTGCCGTAATCTCCATTGATCCCACACCTTCTCTCCAGTCAGCGACGCTGGTGCATCACAATCCTTTAATAAAATGTCCAGAGGTGGAATTAAACTTCCTGCTAAGTCAAGGACTGTTCCAAAGATATCGAATGTTAATGTGTTAACTGAATCTAAATCGGTAGTGGTCATTCCAAAGGTCTCCTTAAGGTGCATGAATTAAGGCCATTTTAGCCTAACCTTCCAAATTGGAATGAAAATCTTTCGAATTTTTCTAGGTATTAATCTTCGTTGTATAACCAGAGTCTATATGCATACCAGGCAGATGTGAAAACCGTTGATATAAAGGTACCCATATATACAAAAGGAGCTACATCTGGTGATGTGATTGAACTAGCTACCAATCGGACATTCCGTACTCCCTCTGGATCTGCCAATAATGAACCGAGATAACCACCGAATACACCGCTTAGAGAGGCTATAACAAATGTTAGNAGGTTGATACTTATATTGGCCTCAGGTTTAATGAAACAAATGAAGGCAGCCAGTCCGCAGCCAAAACCAACAGAAAGTGATAGAGCCCACATGGGTGGAATGATGGCTGGTGGGATCACCCAAAAGGTACCGATCATAAACATCGTGCCAAACATAAACCCAAATATGGCGGCCANACCGGCCCTGATAAAAAGAGCAAATATTCGCTCCATAGTTTGATTCCTTACTATTAGTTTCTTGTTGGCAAATTGAATTTTTTATCTAAATGNAATCTCATATCGGTAAATTACGAAGCTTGATTTATTTTAATCATCAGAGGCTATAGACATTATCTTGCCAATTCCTAAATCTGAAATTCTTTGTAGGATACTTTCTCGTCGCGACCCTTCCAATGGAGGGTTTGGAAGCCTGCCGCTTCCGCAATCGATACCCAATCGCTCTGTCAGAACAGCTTTCGTACCGCTATGAACTCCGGCTTCTTTCATAATCTCTGTAAATAATGAGGCTTTCTTTTGAGCCGCCATGGCTGCATTGATGTCTCCAGCCTGCCATGATTTCCAAATATTGACCCATAGCTCTGGCGCTGCGCATGGTGGCCCATCTATGCATCCAACGGCTCCGATAGACAATGCGGGAACCATGAGCATGCTGCTGCCTATGAAGCAGCTCAGGCCCATTTTCTCCCACTCCCTAACATTCACAAAGTTTATTGATGAATGCTTTAGACCAGCTAACTGAGGAACGCCGTCTTGAATTTTTTGCATCAANTCTATGGTTATTTCTACACCTGTTGATTGGGGAAGGTTGTAGACATAAAAGGGCAAATCGGCTGCCGCGGCTACTGCCTTGTAATGATCAACAATTGCTTCATCTGTCTGCTTATAAAAAAATGGAGGTACACAGCAGATAGCTTCAACACCTACCTTAGCGGCGTGTGCGGCTAACTCCACAGCTCTTTCAGTNGTCGGAGCACCAACATGCATTATGTTGTTAATTCTTCCTCGGTTNTGATCCGATGCGATTTCGGCAATCCGCATGTTTTCTTCGTCAGATAATAGGATACTTTCGCCATTCCCACCAGCAACCCAGAACCCACCAACGCCTGCCTGGATATTGAATTCCATAACTTCACGAAAAGCAGATTCATTGAGTGTTCCATCAGTGGACATTGGTGTGGCGATTGCTGGGAAAATACCTTCATAGGCGGGCATCACTTTACTCCTGAATATTACAATAATTCAAAATGGTCCCCAAAAGTTGTAAAACTCGAATTTTTAAATGGATAATTTAAAGATCGAAATTTATTCTAGCACGACGAGAAAATAACGAGAAAAACAGGTCTTCATAATAGGCTTTAAGATTGAGATTCTTAGGAAGGGCGGTCAGCATTTATATTGGGCGGTAATGGAATATGTTTTTTCCATTCCAAAATAGGTTATCTAAATGGTTGACTTTAAAGAAAACAATATGGTCTAATTCCCCACGCCTTTTTCTATTTGGAACAAGGCGAAGGTTGGCTATTCTGGTCAAAAGACCAAAGTAGAAGGAGGATCACTTATGTGGCCTAAAATGTTAAATAAGAGAGTTGCACTAGGTATCGCAGCTGCCGCGTTAATCGGCGCCGGTATTGCCTGTAGCTCCTCTGATGATGAAGCTGCACCTGCCGCTGCTCCCGCTGCTGCACCTGCTGCTGCTCCCGCTGCTGCTCCTGCAGCCGCCCCTGCAGCCGCACCTGCCGCCGCTCCTGCTGCTGCACCTGCTGCTGCCGCTAAACCTGCTGCTGCTCCTGCTGCTGCTCCTGCAGCTGCAAGCTCAGGTGGACCTAAAGGGCATGTCAAACTAGCTGCCGCAGACATCAATTCGCCAAACGGATTGCCTAGGTTCTGTACAGCTGGATGTGCTGAGACAATTTATATGTCCGGTATAACAGACGTGCTTTTCAATGCCGTTGCTGATGGTAACGTTGTTACTACAGAGCCAATGGTAGCTCTATCGTACGAATTAGATCCTTCACTGGAGTTTGGAACTTTCAAACTCAGAGAAGGAATACAGTTCCATGGTGGATACGGTGAAATGACTGCTAAGGACGTTGAGTTCTCATATAACGATGCGAACTCGGTAACGAACCCTGAGTCAATTCACGGTCAGGCTGGTGACTTTGCTCCGTTGATTCAGAGCATGGAAGCCGTCGATGACTACACTCTAAAGCTGAACTACAGAAACTATGACTCGCGTGGAATCCTCCACCGGTTCAGTAGCTTCTGGCAAACAGCTGGAATCATGAGCACCGCGGTTTATGAAGAACTCGGTGTGGAAGGGATGCAAGATGTCTATGTAGGTGTCGGTCCTTTCGAAAATACAGAGTGGAGTCAGAATGGTAAGATCGAAGGTGTTGCCTTCGCTGATTACTACGGGCATGTTGGCCCAGAAAAGATGACTCTTCTTGAGGTTCCAGAAGGTGCTTCAAGGCGAGCTATGTTAGAAACCGGTGAGGTCGCAATCGCACAGGTTGCAACCAAGGACTACCCTGGACTTTCAGAAAAGGGCTTTGAAGCTCAGAAAGGCGGAATGTTCAACACTATCAGAGACGTCTCAATGGTAGGTAACTACTGGGAAACTCATAACGCGCTAACAGGTGCTGCACTTGAGCGTGACAGAGACACATCTCTACCATGGATTGGTAACCCATTTGAGAACGGCGATTACGACGAAGGAACAGCTTCAATGGTCAGTTCGCAGAAAGTTCGAGAAGCTTTCGCATTCGCAATTGACAGAGAGGCTCTTGTTGAGAACCTACTTGGTGGGCTCGGCTTCGTGAACCATCAGCCATATCTCGCTGGGAGCAATCCTAACTATCAAGCTGAGTGGGACTTCGGTCTAGACTATGACAAGGCAAAGGCTCTTATGGCTGATGCTGGTCAGGGTGGCGGATTTGAAATGGACCTCTGGGTAGGTACCGGTGAACTCGGTGCTGAAATCGGTGAGTCCGTTGGAGCTGCTTGGCAGGAGAATTTGGGAGTCAAGGTCAATTTGATCAAGACTGCTTACTCCACTTACCGACCTGGACTTGTCGCACGAACAAACAAGACACCTGGTGTCAACATTTGCGGTGACGAGAACAAGTCAAACTTCCCATATGACTGGGCACACGGTTTCGTAGTGAGCTCCTTCTCCGCCGGTGGATACGGTGTGGGTCAGGAAATTCCATACGCAACAAAGAGCTACTCAAAGATGTCTGGTGAGCCTGACAAGGCAGTTCGTGAAGATCTGGCTGCAGAGTTCTATACCAACAACAGAAAGTGGGTAAACTGTATTGGCTTCTTCGAGGAGCCATTGTGGCCATACTGGGATCCTAACCAGATTGAGTCTTGGGACATGCGCCCACAGGCCAATGGTAATATCGGCACAATCAACAACATCAACTTGGTGACAATGAAGTAAGTGCTGGCCTAGAAAATGGACACCCCTCGCGCTAGGCGAGGGGTGTCTCTTTGTAGATTCAGGAGAGCCAACCTCTCGACGAAGTTCCAAACTAAACAGAAGATAGGCCGATAAA
>PBWI01000076.1 GCA_002728195.1 Chloroflexota bacterium | reverse complement strand
CATTACTGATATTTGAGGTATTACACCTGAAGCCATTACGTTCCTTTGGAAAATAGCTCCATATCCAGATAGACTGTCCACACCTTCTTGAATCCTAGCGCCACCAGAATCTATTAGGCCGACAATTGGTGCACCGTTATCCATGGCTCTGTCCATAACTTTGCATATTTTGTTTGCCACTGCCTCTGATAGTGACCCTCCTAGGACCGTGAAATCCTGGGCATATACAAACGTGAGCCTCCCGTTTACTTCACCATATCCAGTAACAACTGCGTCACCAAGGTATTGCTGGTTTTCTAAACCAAAATCTGTAGACCTGTGCAATACCAAAGGATCCAATTCCTCAAATGTACCGTCGTCTAAAAGTAGGGAAATTCTTTCTCTAGCAGTTAATTTCCCCCTTTTGTGTTGGGCTTCTACCCGTTTGTCACCGCCACCCTTTAGGCTTAGGGCTTTCTTTTCGAGTAATTCTGCGTGCTTCTTAGATGTTGAGTTTTCTAGTGACATGTAGCTGGATTAAAATGATAGATGGTTAAAGGTGGTATTTGGAATTTTAATTCGCTTCCTTGGGGGTCAATTATATCTCACCCCCCAAAGGTCTGTCAGGCATCATGTGGTGTCGAGCGTCTTGAGTGTCTTATTAATAATTACTTTGATGATATACAGTGCAACGTAAAATGGATTAATTATGGAGGTGTTCTTGTTTGAGTGGGGATCAAAAACCTATGTGATGGGCATATTGAATACCACTCCGGATTCTTTTTCTCATGATGGGATCTATTCGGACGTGAATATGGCAGTCGATAAAGGTATGGAAATGTTGGTTAATGGGGCCGATATATTAGATGTTGGAGGCGAGTCATCTAGGCCTCGTGCGATCTATGGAGCGGTGGATAAAATATCTATAGACGAAGAGTTATATAGAGTGATTCCAACTATAGAGGGACTAGCGCATCAGGCAAACTGTTTAATCAGTGTTGATACACATAAATCAAAGGTAGCAGAAGCAGCGATTGCCGCCGGGGCCCATGTCGTAAACGACATATGGGGGCTTTCTAGGGATCCAGAAATGGCTACTCTTATCGCAGATACAGGAGTATATGTTGTGTTAATGCACAACGCAGAAGAAGCAGAATATCGAGATGTGGTGTTAGACACATTGGATTTCTTAAAAACTCAAGTGGACTTCGCTGTGGCAAAGGGTATATGTCAAGAAAAAATCATTATTGACCCTGGAATCGGATTTGCAAAAGGAACTGAAGATAATCTCCAGATCTTAAATCGATTGGATGAGTTCAAGAAAATAGGAGTACCTTTGCTTGTAGGGACATCAAGGAAAGCCACCATTGGTCAGGTACTAGATTTGCCAGTCGATGATCGTATTGAGGGTACTGCTGCCACAGTAGCAGTAGCTATTACACGCGGGGCCGATATGGTTCGGGTTCATGATGTCAAAGAAATGTGTAGGGTGTCTAAAATGACTGATGCAATTGTTAGAAGGGGATAGATATCAAAACTTCAACTGTTGTATATGTGGGTTTGGGAAGTAATTTAGGTGATAGAAAAGGGAATATTTCACGGGCTACAAGAATGCTTAGCTCAATTTCTACTGCATTTGAGTCCTCAAAAATATACGAATCTACTCCAAAAGGATTTTCTAATCAGCCCAACTTTCTGAATTCTGTGTGCAAATTATCAACGGCTATGACTCCCTGGGTCTTTCTTCATCACCTAAAAGATATCGAGGTAGAACTACATAGACGTAGAGTATTCCCCAACTCTCCTAGGTCCATTGATTTGGATATTTTAGTATGGGGTAATTTCATTGTGCAAAGTAAGATTTTGACACTCCCTCACCCTAGGATTCAGGAGAGATTGTTCGTTTTGGAACCTTTACTGGAAATTGCACCAGATCTAGTTCATCCCGTCCTGAACTTAGATGTCAGACAACTTACTTGCAAACTAAAAAAGGATGATTCGGTGGATTTATGTATGCCTGTGGGGAGTCCATACCAATAGCCTGGATTTATTTTTCACGTAATTCTGGGGGCAATAGATTTGGTATGGAATTGTCGATTGGGAANACTTCTTCACATCCTGTACAGACTAGNGAGCCTTGNATTATGTCATCTGAATTTTCCATATGGGTATGGACATCGAAGCTAGATTTGCATAACGGACATCTAATGACATCTAGAAATGATTTTTTCACAAATTTACCTCAATCAATAGTTTATTTAATTTGATACAGCTGCCATGTAGACCATGTTCATCAAATCGGATAGCAAATANACGGCTAGCCCCAATATCAACACAAAATTGTAAACATTCGCAATTTTCTTAAATAGCCCGGATCGACTTTCTGGGGTGTTACTGGTAGTAGTTGTTACATAAATTCTTTTTGATTGACGTTTAGCTCTTATTAAGTAGAACATGATTGCCACNAAAATTATTTTTAGACATAGTATTANCGCATATTGATAACCAATATTTCCAGGTGTGAGTNTGTGAAAGGTCATTATGGCGCCTGTTGCCAAAAGAACGAATATGCAAGTGTCAACTAATCCTCTGAATTCAATTGCAATTTGGCTCTGTAGGTTTTGAATAAAATCTGAGTCGAATTGTCTTGTAGAAGGATTTAGGACGATAATCCAAAAGATACTACCTCCTACCCAGGCAGCAGCTGATATGAGGTGCATCCACCTGACCAAAAGATGGAATAAATCCATTATATTCAAGCTTTAATCCTCGGTTTTTTTCATAGCCACAAATTTCCCCTCAATTTCCTCAGCATTTATCTCTCCTTGCCAATAATCTGCTATGTTTCCATCCGAGTCTACGAATATAGTGGTTGGATAAACGCTGATTTGGTAATCGACTGAGATTTTCCCGGTTGAGTCTGGACCTACTGCAAAATGTATACCTTTTTCTTGTACAAATTTTTCCCCGTCCTCCACTGAGTCGAGCCCGATAAGTTGAATTGCTACCACAGTCACGTCATTTTTATGTTGTGAATAGAACTTATTGATTTCAGGCATTTCCGCAACACATGGCGGGCAAGAAGGGAACCAAAAATTTATAACTGTAGGTACTNCTTTTTGTTGCTCTATATTGAATACNTCGTTCTTGTTGTGATCAGTTGTATGGTAGAGATCCAATATGAATGGTGGCGCTGCCTGTGGGGGGGTCAGAATCGAACAACCACTGATTAGAATGAACGAAAACAACAATANCAGANATGGTTTCATATCGGAGGTTGTGAAACGATGTTTTTCTTGATTAGTCAGCATCATTGTGGTGGGTTTTCTGAAATGAGATTCTGACCTTTTTCAAGTAGAAGTCTTAATTTTTGATCATCTATATTACGTTCTTTCAAATAGGTTTCCAAAGCTTCAATAGCAGNGATTGATTCATGTAATTCTTTTCCCAATCTGTTTTTGCTTTCTGCAATGACATTTTTTCTCACTGCAGCTATNAAATGCGCTTCNGACAGACTTGCTCTGATTTTCACATCAGATATTTCTTTGTATCGTGCTGAACTAACTTCAATTATCACTTGTACGATGGTGTCTTTTANGTCGTGTTTNGCTATCTCCGTTAAAATTTTCTCGTTAGGGTANTCATCATTTTCNTTTATCTTTGTTGAAATAGTTTTGAATCTTCTTGCATTTACTTCCACAAATTCATAGGAATTCAATCTATTTTTTTTATCTGGGTCAGTAGAAATGTCTATGGAACAAAACCCTTTAGAATCTTTCTCTTCGCCAAAATCTATCCTTTCTAGGCTGCCTGAGTAAACCACAGGTGGGTTGTCGTTTAGGACCTGGTGTCTATGGATATGGCCAAGTGCTATGTAATCTAGCTTTGGATTAGCTAAAAATTCAGTTGGCAAAAGATAATCTTTTCCAAGGGTCATAGATTTTTCNGAGCTGGTTTTAGCCAAGTCNGTTGATACATGAGATGCCAATATACTTGGCATTGAGGGGTCTAAGTTATCTATTTCTCTGTTTAGGTCATCGATTAATTTTTCTTCAATAGCAGAATTAAATTTCTCATTTGGNAATTGGTTATATTTTGCTTGGGACATGAAGTCGCCTTTTCTTATCCAAGGCAAGGATATTATTTGAATAGATCCGTTTCGGGTTTGAACGATTTGGGTGTTTAATTCATTTGCGATCTGCACATTTTCTATGTCTAGTGTGGGGAATATGTCTAGTGTGGTCGCCGGACCAGGGACGTTCGGAGAATCATGATTACCGGCCAATAAAAAAACTTTGATTCCTTGATTGGCTAGTTTTGAAATTCTTTTCACAAATTCNCGTTGATGAGTTTGTGTCGGGTTCCTACTCTTATATACATCCCCGCAAATCAGCACTAAATCTGCTTTTTTATCGATAGAATAATCAACAAGTTCATCTAGGGATCTTAAGAAATCTTGAAGCCGTGACGATGTTCTAGTTTTTGGATCTGGCCTGCTGTAATTTTCGACCCCTATATGTATGTCAGCGGTATGAATTATTAGCATTTAAACCANTTATTTGCCATTTGCGATTATTGGCTGATCTGAGGAACTATAAAATCAAATCTAACTTTTTAATTTGAGTGATAGNTCCGATTCTAAAGTATCTAAACTAACTCTAGTCTGCTCCATGGAATCTCTTTCTCGGATGGTAACAGCATTATCATCTAAAGAATCAAAGTCAACAGTAACGCATAGCGGAGTTCCTATTTCATCTTGTCTCCGGTATCTTCTTCCTATACTTTGCGCATCATCGTATTGGACATGTCCACCAATTAAATTGGATTTACGAAGAATGTCAAAAACCGATTTGGCTAAAGGAGTCAATCTATCATTTCTACTCAAAGGTAATACAGCAACTTTGACTGGTGAAATAGAAGGATCTAACTTGAGTAGTACTCGTGTTTCGGTCTTTCCGGATGCAGAAGTAATTTCTTCTTCATTGTAGGCATCGACCAAAAGAGCCATCACAGCTCGATCTACACCAGAGGATGGCTCTATTACATATGGGATGACGTGCTGACCTGAGGAATCATCAAAATAAGTAAGTTTTTCCCCACTCATTTCCATATGCGATTTCAAGTCATAGTCTGTCCGGTTGGCTATTCCTTGGATCTCACCCCAACCCCAGGGAAATTTATACTCAATATCGTAAGTAGCCTTAGCATAATGCGATAATTCGTCTTTATCATGAGGTCTAACTCGCAAATNTTCTGAGTTTAATCCAATGGCACTGTACCAAGAAAGACAATCTTGAATCCATTTATCGTGAATTTCTTCGTCTTCCCCTGGCATCACAAAATACTCAATTTCCATCATTTCAAACTCTCTGGTTCTGAAAATGAAATTACCCGTAGTTATTTCGTTTCGGAAAGACTTGCCAATTTGTGCTATGCCGAACGGTAGTTTTTTTCTAGTGGAATTGATGACATTGTTAAAGTTTACGAAGATTCCTTGAGCAGTTTCTGGCCTTAAATAAACGATCGAGGCGTCTTCTTCAACTGGTCCCATAAAAGTTTTAAACATGAGGTGGAAAAGGCGAGGTTCTGTTAACTCCCCTGAGCATTCAGGGCATACTTCAGTATCAAGATGATCCTCCCGGTACCGCCTGTTACAGTCCGTACACTCTACTAGAGGGTCTGTGAAACTTTCCAAATGACCGCTTGCACGCCAGGTATCCGGATGCATCAATATGGAAGCATCTAGACCAACCATGTCCTCACGTTCCCAGACCATGGTGTTCCACCAGTGGTCTTTTACGTTTCTTTTCAGTTCAACACCTAACGGACCATAGTCCCAGGTGCTCGCTAACCCTCCATAAATCTCACTGCTCTGAAAGATGAATCCTCTTCGCTTACAAAGTGAGCTTATTTTTTCTATATCTAATGGGGGATTATTTTCGGCCAATGTTATGCTTCCTTTGAATGGATTATGGGATCTCAAGTATATCAGAGGTGGCTGATATGACAGCTGCGAATTTCTGGATGCCGGACCCTCAAATTTCGCTCCTCGGAATTTATCATAGCTATACAAATCTGAACCTATATGTAAATATCCATTAAATATTGAAAAAAATTCCTTAAGGACTCTGATTATGAAAATAATACTTGCTGGTATCGAGTATGTTGGAACCACAACAATTTCTAGAATGCTCAACGATTGGAAATTAAGAATAATGGGTGAACCGTTTTACATGGGATTAATACACGACCATTCAAAATTACCGCACACTTCTGGACATCCAGACGACACGACTTTAGAAGAACAGCAGCAGATACTTAACTTATCACCAAAATTAAAGGAAATGTATCATCGCTATGGGATGTATTACCATTTGCATCACTACGTTCAAGAAGATGATTTAACGGTAGGATTCCACATAGAAGAAGCTGTGTACGCTCGGAGATATTATGGCTATGGCTTGGACGGCGATCAATTCGACAGGAATAATGTGTTTGTTGGTATTGAAAACCGAATTAAACAAATCACAAAAGATCCCGTTATAACTGTACATATGGTTGCTTCCAAAGAGGTATTAGAGGATCGAATGTCTGATTTGAAAGGTCATCCAGAACATACCAATAGTCCTCTTATTGTTGCAGACATTCAGAATGTAATGGATGAATATCAATACTTTATAGATAAGAGTGATATTGGACCAGTCGTTCAGGTGGATACATCCATTGATAGCCCTGAGNAAACACTTTCAAAAATTGTAAATTTGATTGAACCATACNTTACAGATGTAGATCTGGAGCGTATAGAAAATCACAAAAAAGGTTAAGGTGATTAGGGTTTTACGATATGAGGCTCGAAGGTAAAAGGACCATCATCACAGGAGGAGGGTCGGGTATCGGTAATGCGATTGGAAGCAGGTTTTCATCAGAAGGCGCAATCGTCCTTATTGCTGATATCAGNCAACCGACAAATGATTTGTATTCAGGAGACTATTTTTATAGGACCGACGTTTCTGATGAAAAAAATGTAAAGCAAATGGTTGATTACGCGACNGAATTGATGGGAGGNGTGGATATTTTAGTAAACAGTGCGGCATCTTTCACTTTCGGCGGGGTAGATGAATTGGGTAAATATGAATGGATGAAGGCTATCGCTGTAAATGTTATCGGGTCGGCAAATGTATGTAAGGCTGCTTTGGACCATTTGAAATGCAATGTAAATTCTTCTGTCATTAATATTGCTTCTATAAGTAGCTTTATAGCTCAGCCGAATTCCTTACCATACAACTCCTCAAAAGGAGCATTGGCTCAGTTNACTAGGTGTTTGGCTATGGATTTTGGTGAATATGGAATAAGAGTGAACTGTATATGTCCGGGCGACATAAGGACAAAAAATTGGTATAAAAGAGGAGTGGAAAGACAAAGGAAATTAGATCCTTCAGATAGGGAAGGATTCCTGCGAGAAGCTTCATCCAATGCATTATTAAAACGGGTAGGAGAACCTGAAGAGGTCGCCAATTTGGCTTTATTTCTGGCCTCAGATGAAGCATCATACATAACTGGTGCGTCAGTTGTGATTGATGGTGGTGCCACTGTTGGTTTCAGTTAGGATTTCAGGTGCCATTGCTTATGAATAGTACCTTTGTTGGGATCTAAATCCACCAAACTTATAGAACCTGGCTCATTTCTATGTCCAACAACCATGGGGCATCCCGAATAAACGGCTGCAGTGTCTCCTTGCGATATGTCTGTATAAAGATCCCAGTGCCCAAGGGCAATATAATCAAAATGTGAGTCCTCTATTTCATTTGGGAAAATTAATGAAGACCTTCCAGAATTGGTGCCACTTTCTTCAAAATGACCATGTGCCATACCAATGAACCAAGTGTTNTTGACTTGTTTTGGGGTAGGGGAGAGGGGGTGGAAAGAAGGGCTGTGTTCATACATAGCTTTACCCCAAAACTTTATGCTTTTTTCTTCGAATTCAATTATTTCTCCTGACTCTTTTTTAAAGATATAAAGGTTATCTGGAGATTCTTGGAAAATTGNCCTTCGGTAAATGGATGTTTGGTGCATTAAATCGTGATTACCAGGTAATAGAATAACTGGGATGCTCAATCTGGAAATCTGGCTTAGAAAAAATTCTACAGAATCGTTCGAAATCCTTTCGTTATCAAACACATCCCCTGCGATTAAAAGAAAATCAGCGTTTAATAGGATCGTTTCAGAAACAACCTTTACCAAAGCATCATTTGATGCAGGATGCCCTAACTCGTCTCCTAGATGGGTGTCCGAGGTGTGAATAAGTCGGAGTTTCNGGAGGGGCATTTATTTATCTGTAGCCTAAAATNGGTCTATAAATTTTGCTCAGAACAAACATCTTGATCGAATAATATATTCCCAGTGTATGTGGATGGCTGCTCACATATCCACACCCCAGCTTTGCCCATTTCATCGGCGGCTTCAAATTCAAGTGATGGGTTGTCTGGATCGTTTTCAGCCCATATGTTGCCGGGTGTTTTGATGCGACCTTGGGGGGATAACACGTTAACTTTAATGTTGTCACTTTGTAATTCTTTGGCGAGGCCCTGTGAAAACCTTTCAAGTCCGGACTTAATCATGCCGTAAAAGCTTCCATCTCTTCTGGATGGGGTTTCTTCGTATGGTCCTGGACCTGGAAAAACCCCGGCACGAGAAGATATATTGATAAAATCCCCACCACCAGCAGATTTAACATGTGGAAGGGCTCTTTTCATTAGAATTAGAGGCCCTCTTAGGTCGATTTGCCATATCAGGTCTATATGTCTGTCTTGCACCGTTTCTAGCGATCCCGGGACAAGTATGGCCGCGTTATTAACGACTATATCAACTCCGCCGAGTTTTTCCACGGTTTCTTCAACTCCGGCGGTAATGCTTTCATTATCTCTCATGTTCATCTGGACACCAATTGCTTCTCCCCCCTCCTTATTAATCGATTCTGCCACCGAATAAATGGTGCCAGGCAGTCGTTTATCTGTTACCTCAGTAGTTCGGGCAGCAATGGCAACTTTAGCTCCAGCTTTGGCGAAGTGGACCGCCATGTATTCTCCAATACCGCGACTTGCTCCTGTTACCAATGCTACTCTGCCATCTAAAGTTCCCATACTAATTCTCCCTTTNATTTTTATGCAGTGATAGAACTGAAATGAGAACTGCTCATGTTGCCCAATTTTTTGTGGGCAACATGAGCAGTTCTGTGCTCTTGTCCTAGTCAGTTAATTTCTAGGAGTCGATTGGTGTATCTTCTCTGTTACCCCATTCAGTCCATGAACCATCATAGACTGATACGTTATCAAAGCCAAGTAGATCAGCCAGTACGAACCAACTGTGGGTCGCCCTTACCGCCGTCTGACATAATGTATATATGTCTGACAGATCATCTGTCACGTTAGCTGTTCCATACAATTTTTTGAGATCTGCCGCTGATAGGAATCGACCATCTTCATCTACATTGTTTACCCAGTTAACATGTATGGCACCTGGGATATGTCCCCCTCTATTTGCCCTTACATCGCGCCCTGCGAATTCTTCTGCTCCTCTGGTGTCTAAGACTACGGAGGAGGTATCGTCTAATGAACCTAAGACTGTGTCTATACTTGTAACAAGTTCACTATTTGCAGTTCCTGTGAATTTATAGTCAGAGGCTTTTATTGAAGGGACATCATTAGTAACTGATCTATTTTCTTTCTCCCATAAACCAAAAGAACCATCCATCATCCTTGCATCATCATGTCCATATACATCCAATGTCCAAAGCAATCTGGTTGACCACAAATTCTTATTACCGTCATAAATTAATATCGTATCCTCGCTCTTAACCCCTAAAGAGCTGAGTTTATTTGAGATGTCTGTGGAAGGAGGAATTAGGCCTTTTACTCCCCCAGATTCAATTTGAAGTTCTGTTTTTGGGTAACTCAATGCGCCAGGAAGGTGTCCTGCTTCATAGTCTTCCCCTTTTCGGATATCAATAATCTTCAAGTTTTTGTTGTCCAGATTGTCTTCAACCCATTTCGTTGATACAAGCCGTTCTGTGGACGAGTAACCTCTATTGTCGAGAGTTGTATCCGAAGATACGTCTGAATCACTTGAACAAGCACTTAATATCCCTAAAACCAGCGCCCCAATAGCTACGCTGAGACCTATTTTGGTCAATTTGTTATATAACATTTCCTAGGCTCCCTTTTCTTTTTTAATTAGCCGCGACTACCTGGATTTAAATAGACGGATTTTCCATTCCCCAGCTTCGACCTCTTCAATTTCACATCCGTACCCTCTCTTCATAGCTTCAGGAGGTATCGTAGAAAGCGCAGGGGGATGATCAGTCAGAACATCTAAAGCGTCGGGTGGTTGTTCTGAATTATCCAGTTCCTTATTTGTCCTGATCATTGGATAAGGACAAATCTCTCCCCTTACATCCAGCAAAATTGGATTTGATTCATTTGGCATTCCTTTGAAACTCCTTT
>PBWI01000075.1 GCA_002728195.1 Chloroflexota bacterium | reverse complement strand
TTTGTTCGACCGCTTTATACCAATCCGAAGATAAGCTCATTTATTTCATACCTTTACTACACCCGACTTAACCCAATAATTATATCAACTTAAGATTCATTTCCTACGTGACCAAATTAGCAGAGGAGGTATTAACAAAAATAACATCGAATAATCGGAAGATTCCTTTATCCCAACGTATCTATTACACCCTGAAGACTTTGTCACTTCATTATTTTGGGTTTCGGAAGTGGAGGAGACATCCAATTCTTAGATCTCAATGGAATCATCATTCTCTGTGGAAGCGATTGAAATTGAACCAGCCTGCGGAGTCAGCGAAAACAGTCCTACAGTGGGTCTTGGAATAGGAGTTGGTAGTTCCTTTTGTGATATATCAGGTTCATATTTGGGAGCACCAATATAGCTCCTCCAATCATTCTCTAGGTTCAGTTTATCAATGCCATATACAAACTCAATAGCGTCATCCAAGTTCATTCCAGATTTGTGTTCAGTCAACAAAGATAGCATTTTATCTGGACCATATTTCATAATCATGAATTCAACTATGGAACTAGCTGCTCCATAAAAAATTATCACGTCTTCTGGATTTCCTGGTCGGTTTTTCATTGACGTGATAGGCATCAATCTATCTGCATGGACAGCAAAATCTAGTGCCACATCGTATGAAAAACTGGGTGAGACGTTGCCAAATTCAGCCAAACCTTCATTTAGCCAAGATGGGACACTACTAAAAACACTATCCCCTGCCCTATGAACCAAAATATGTGTAACTTCATGGGAAGCTGTGCCTCTAGACATTCTTCCACCTCCCAGGACCAATAAAGTCCCGATATCAGGGTAAGCCTGACCTTCTGTTATCAGCTCACTTCTTATGGTTGAACTGCTCGGGGGCAAAGCTCCCAACATCTCAGCAACATTGTTATACATTGTGACCCTTATTGGATCTCCTTGTACGTCGCCAAATACCGGTTCCATCAAATAAAGAGTCTGATTCATAGCATCGAGGATATCTTCCGCTCTACTTTTTACAGGCCCATGATAGGCGACAGAAATGGTTCCCGCTTCGATTTCATCCCATTGAAACCTTCTATCCTCATATACCAGATAATTGGTCTCTGAGTTGATTGTATCTCCCGTGTCATTTGAAACCATGAAACTGTACTCAATTATTGTGCCCGGTGGAATATATTTGGCACCTGTGTTTGTCTTCCAAAATAAAGTACCTTCAACTTTTGGGCCGGTACTGAAATTTANATATTCATAAACCCCCGAAACTTGCTGCCCTANCCTGAANTTCACAGCTATTTCACTGACCGGTTTAGCTGAATTAACTACAATTTCAAACCGAATCCCTTCTGGGAACTCGCTTTCAGCTGAAACAGATTCAATTTCTATTTCCGAACCAGCCGCCGACACGATCTCTACCTGCATTTGAAAAAAAANATGCGCCACCAGGGCTAGAAAAACAAAGTGTAAAAATAGATGAGCCCTTAAGTTCAATCCTAATATTCCCCTTCAGGAGATTCATTTAAAGCATTCTTCAGGTGATCAAGTAGCATTTGCTCATTTGCAGCACCTGTAAAGCTATATTTTTCATTAATTACCGTCAAAGGCACGCCCCTTACTTGGTATGAATTTCCTATATCAGGGAATTCTTGAACCTCAATTACTTCTGCCACTATTTTCTGCGTAAATACCGCCATCGAGTGTGCCAAACTGGCTACTCCCGGACAATAAGGTCAATTCGGTGTCACAAAAGTTTTAATTAGGACTTCATCAGTCAATGTTTGAAGGAAATCTTTCGTCTCTTCAGTTAATTTGGTTTCTCCTGAAGAAACATTTACCAGTGCCTCCATCAAAACAGGAAATTCGGTACCTGCAGGTATACCCAGATACCTAATATTTGTTTCCTCTCCCTTTGAAACCAAAAAGGAGGGAATTCGTGATATACCGCAACGTTCAGCCTCTTCAGCATCATTTTGAATGTCTAATTTTTTGAAATTAATCAAATCAGATGTTTCACTGACTTCTTTCAAGAGTTGTTCAGTGGGTGCGCAAGTTTCACATTCACGTCCCGGAACTACAAGCCCTCCCAGATCACTTTGTGTGAATAAGGTCAAATTCACCTCATCAACTAATTCGTTTTCGAATCTATTTANAATAAATTCCCTGTCTGAATCGTTGAGTATTTGCATTATTACCTCCCTAGCCTATAACTCCCTGGATGAATGAATAAGTCTCTGAACAGTCGTGAAAAGACCCAAGACTGTTAACAAAATTAACACCAATATCATCACAAATGGAACCCAATNGGCAATTACCAGTCCTATAGATATGATGGCTACTCTTTCTGGTCGGGTCATAATTCCGACTTTACACTCAATCCCAAGACCTTCAGCGCGAGACCTGAGATAACTAACCATAATTGACCCAACAAAGGCAGTGTAAGTCATTATTTGGGCAAAAGCGCAGGAAGAAAATCCCTCCAATGACTTAAATGGCAATACAGAATTGTCCATGCAGTCACCAAGTGAGTAGTAGATTAGCAATCCTAGTAGTACCAGAGCTTCCTGAAGCCGATCGGCAACAGAATCGAACATCGCACCAAATTTTGAATCCANACCTTTCTTCCTAGCCAAACCACCATCAATTAGATCCAAAGCACCTCCGGCGGCAACTATTATTCCACCAGCCCAAAAATTCCCGATAGATATAAAGAAGGCGGCTATACCCACAACTAACAACCCGAGCATTGTCACCATATTTGGGGTAAAACCNATACTGNCAAAGAGCGATGACAATGGTTCTTCATAATATTTAAGAAGNGCCTTTCGTAAAACTTCTCTTGTAATCATTTTNTCACTCTATTGATAAATAATCCTTCAGCAAATATTTCTGAGCCTATTNCTATCTAGGATACTTGTAAATGATAAATAGTAATTCAGAATTCTCTCAGCCACCACAGGCCAATCAAAGAGTTCTGATTTTTTTCTACCATGACTACCCATTTGGTGNCTCATTTGTTTATCACTGATTAAAATGGCTAATTTTTCTGAAAGATCAGTGATGTCTCCAGGTCTGAACAAAAAAGCTTCCTCTTCACCGAGAAGGGATTCATATCCGTCTATTTGGGATGCCACAATGGGTAAGCCAGCTGACATAGCTTCAAGAAGTACAATCCCAAAACTTTCCTGACCAGTTGCTGGAGAACAAAATATGTCGGCTGTTTTTAGATACCTCAACTTNTCTTCATGGCTAGCAGAGCCCACATGAAGTACATCATCTGGATTCCGCTCTCCCAAGATTCTCTGAGATTCTGAATCCATATCTCCAGTCCCGACAATGATGAGTCTAATATGCGGAAACTTCCATTTCAGGTCACAAAAGGAGGATAACAAATATCTCAAACCTTTCCTTTTTTCTAGTCTTCCAAGGAACAAAATATTTACCTTACCATCTATGAATTGTTCATAAGGTCTGACTGAATGAACTTCATTTGCATCTATACCGTTGGGAATCACTTTGTATTCGGATGGTAAATACTTTTGGACATACGCTTTTGCAGGCTCTGAAACTGCAATTCTTCCGTCTAATGTACGGAAATATTTTTGCAATAGCCAATCTGGAACGATTTTATAAAGGTTGGAACCTTCAAAGGAATGAAATGTCCCAATCTTAATCGGGCCATTCTCCAGACTATTAGACAAAAGACTAAGAGTTAGTGCTCCTGCAAAGGGTTCATGCAANTGCACGACATCGTATTCNCCCTGCTTTACGAGGTTCCTGACATGTTGTGCAAGCCAGACGGACAAAGATATCCTAGCTAATGAACCTCCTGTCGGTACGGTAATTGAGGAACCCATTTTTATTAAGTTGGGGATCGAATCATCATACCCAGGAGATGCCGGGGCAATGATACTAGTATCAACCCCATTCTTTTCCAAATTGGCGCTTAAATTCTGAATATGGGCGCTCACGCCACCAGGAAAAGCGACATCATAGGGACAAACTAAGGCAACCTTCAGAGGTCTTTTCATACCACCTCTTCTGCTAAACACTCACGACCCGGTTATATCAACCCTGGGCGGATTCTTCTCCAGTTATAAAATCTTCTACCAGCTGCCTGGCTTCATCATCGGTATATTGAATAAGCGGGGATTTCATGAAATATGATGAGGGCGCTGTAATAGGACCGCTAATACCTCGATCTTTAGCTATTTTGGCACATCTCACCGCGTCAATAACAACACCAGCAGAGTTAGGACTATCCCAAACTTCCAACTTAAGTTCCATGTTTAATGGTACATCTCCGAACGTTTTACCCTCCATCCTGATGTAGCACCATTTACGATCTGTAAGCCAGGGTACATAATCACTCGGACCAACGTGAACATCTCGGTCCGGAATAAATTCATCAACTTGAGATGTAACTGATTGAGTTTTAGATATTTTTTTCGAATCAAGGCGATCTCTATCTAACATATTCATGAAATCGGTATTACCGCCGAAATTCAACTGATACGTTCTTTGAAGTTCTACCCCTCTATCCATAAATAATCTTGTTAGGACGCGGTGGGTAATAGTTGCACCTACTTGAGATTTAATATCATCCCCAATTATTGGGGCTCCAGCTTCTCTGAATCTATTTTGCCAATAATCATTCTCCCCACTGGCAATGAAAACAGGTATGCAATTTATAAACCCGCANCCAGCTTGCAAAACTTGCTCAACGTACCACTTCGTAGCTTCTTCAGAACCAACTGGGAGGTAATTAATTACGACATCAACCTCACGTTCCTTCAAAATAGCAGCGACATCGTCAGTGCCTCCCTCCGCCTTAGTGATGATCTCAGAGGTATAACGNCCTATACCATCGTGTGTCATCCCTCGCTGAACTATTACTCCTGTTTCCTCTACATCTTGAAATTTAACTGTGTTATTTGGCCCCGCAAAAATAGCTTCTGATAGATCTTTACCNACTTTATCGGCATCAACATCAAATGCAGCGACCACCTTTATATCACCAATACCATATTCTCCCAGAACAGGGTGCATTAGTCCTGGAACAGTATCGCTAGGGCCTACATCAGCATACTTAGCGACTCCCTGTATCAAGGAAGAAGCACAATTACCTACTCCGATTATTGCAACTTTTATCTCAGGCACAGCTAATAAGACTCCTCGTATTATTTATAGAGTGAATTTAAATTTTGACTACTTCAAGATTCGGCACAATTAATAATGGTCGAACAAAGAAAAAGTTTAGCATTGTGGAAGCAATATTAACAATACAACATCCATAATGTTTGAAGCACCAACATCTACGTGGTAGCATCCCTGCGGAATACNACATTTTGAATCCCAGAGGATCTTCCTTGAATCTAGCTAAATTTCTCTCAAAACGCACGCCCTTCTTTTATGGTTGGCTTATTTTAGGCACATCTGGGTCCACTCAAGTAGTCAGAAATGCCGCAGCCAGTCTAACCCTAGCTGTATTCATGTATCCAATGGCCGAAGATTTGGGTTGGAGTCGTACTGTACTGGCTGGGGCGGTCAGTGTAGGTGGTCTGGCGTCCACATTCATATCGCCTGCTATTGGTTGGTTGATTGACAGGTATGGAGCTCGAACAGTACTCACATCTAGCATCATGATATTGGGTATATCGACATTCTTAACAGGATGGGCCACTGTGCCTATAGCTTTCTACATTACGTACGGGATTGGCAGAATTATTTTCAGCAGTCCTGTTCAAATCGGTTCCTCCGTAGTAGTTTCCAGATGGTTTATTAAAAAACGTGGGCGGGCAAATGGGATACTTACATTTTGTCACTCGATAGGCATGACTGGTTTTCCTTTAATGGCTTCCATTTTAATAGGAATATACGGTTGGCAAGTCGCTTGGCACCTCCTAGGTGTAGGTGTATGGGTCATAGCCCTACTTCCAGTGTTTTTGTTTCTAGCCGAAACACCAGAGTCTGTCGGATTATTACCCGACGGAGAAGATGAGTTTCTCCAAGAAAACGAAACTCTTAAACCTGATATAGCGATAGAAGAAGTCAACTGGACATTAAGGGAAGCTTTAAAAACTGTTGCTTTATGGCAGTTAGCGTTGGCTGGAGGTTTACTTTTCATAATCCATTCCGGAACCAACACCCATATGGCCGCATTCTTCCAGGATGCAGGTTTAACTTCCAACCAAGCTGCTGCTGCTGTCAGCCTAAACGCTATCTTTACTGGACTGGGCGGCCTAGGGTGGGGTTGGGCTATAGAAAAAATAAAAGCCAGATACTGTTACGCAATGGTAGCCGGGTTAATGAGCGTATGTGCTATTTTGTTCAGTACTGCTGACAATGTCACAGAAGCTTGGGTATATGCATCATTGTTTGGTACTGCCCTTGGTGGAATGCTGGTTGTCCCATCAGTAGCTATGGCAGATTATTTCGGCCGAGCCTCTCTCGGGACTATAAGAGGATTCACAGAACCATTTGTATCATTCAGTCAGGCAATTGGTGCTTTGCTTTCGGGAATAATTTTTGATATCACAGGAAGTTATGATTATGCTTTCTATACTCTATCGATAGTTGCCATGGTAGCAATATTGCTCACCATTACGGCCACAGTTCCTATTCATAAAGACACTAAAAAAGGGTGACAGAGCCACCCTTTTTTATTTTTCCAATGTACTGACTTTTCTTAGCCGGAACCTGGACCTCTGCCCATGGAATATGGCTGCCATCTCTTTAATCCAGAGTCTGCTAATACAGCCGGATTCACACAACTTCTTGGCCATCGTCCTGTGAGAACCAAGGAGAGTTCTTTACCTACTCGTCTCCTAGTCTCAGGGGCCATTCTCTGAGAAGCTGACGCCACATGGGGAGTAGATATAACGTTTTCCATATGAAGCAATGGATTCTCAGGATCTGGTGGTTCCTGTTCGAACACATCTAACCCAGCCCCAGCTATCCATTTTTGCTCAAGCGCCTTTATTAAGGCTTCTTCATCTACCGTGGGACCTCTTCCATTGTTGATGAATAAAGCAGTGGGCTTCATAGCCTTGAATTGAGGCTCACTCATCAAATGAAAAGCATCAGCCGTGGAAGGCGCATGCATAGAAACAATGTCCGACATGCTTAACATTTCTTCCAGAGTGCTAATCGGCTGTACTCCATATTCTGTCATGGACAATTCCTCGATGTACGGATCATAAGCGATCAGCCTCAACCCAAAGGCCTTTGCTCTAATCGAAACTGCTTTTGCCACGTGACCGAAGGAAATAAGACCTAATGTTTGTCCCCATAATCGTGGGAATTCTGAAAGAAGTGGACGACCTTCAGACCACCTGTTTTCTCGCACCATTTGGTCCATTATATTTAGCCTTCTAAATGAAGCTAGGAGCAACATCAATGTATGGTCTGCAACCTCTTCTATAAAAGTATCAGGCACATTTGTCACTGGAATGCCCTTAGCCGTTGCGGCATTTACGTCTACCGTATCGGCTCCAACACTACCCAGTGAGATAACCTTGCAATTATCCAATGCATCAATAATCTTTTTTGTTATCGGCCGACCTCTAGCGATAACTGCATCTGCATCTTTAGCAGAAGCAAT